>NZ_WMHO01000012.1 GCF_010994245.1 Sandarakinorhabdus rubra | reverse complement strand
AGCGCGGGGTTCAGCCGCTCGGCCATCGGCACCACCAACGCCTTGCCGGCCGCATCGGCGAGGATGCCGGCGCGAGTAACCGGCTTGCCGCTGGCCAGCGTGGCGGTGAGATCGAGGCCGCCATCCAGCGCCTCGGCATCGGCGCTGGCCGGCAGGCGGCGGGTGGGGATCACCATCGCCAACGCATCGGCCCAGGCATCACGCACCGGGCCGGGCCGGGCGCGCAACAGGATACCGCCGATGCCCCCCCTCGCCGCCACCAATATGTCGATGGCGGCCAGCGCCAGGGCCCAGCGTTCGCCCGATGTCTCGTCGTCGCCGTCCGGCCTCATGCCGGGATGAGTTCCGCGATGGCGCGGGTGATGCGGCTGGTGGAGCCGGTGTCATCCAGCACGTTGCGGCGCAGCCGGTGGCGCAGCGCCATGGTGGCAACTTCGGCGACATGATGGGCCTTCACATGCTTCTTGCCCGCCAGGGCAGCCTGGGCGCGGGCAGCGCGCAGCAGGGTCAGTTCGCCGCGCAGGCCATCGGCGCCAACGGCCGAGCAGAGCTTGGCCCCCAGGCCGAGCATGTCGTCCTCCACCTGCACCTTGGGCAGCAGCTTGCGCGCCCGGGCGATAGCCTCCAGCGTGTCCTGCTCACTGTCGGAAAACTCGGCCACGAACGCCGCCGGATCACGATCGAAGCGGTCGCAGCGCTTCACGATCTCGATGCGGTCCGCCATGTCGGTGGGGGTGCGCACATCCACCGACAGGCCGAAGCGGTCGAGCAGCTGGGGCCGCAGCTCGCCCTCTTCCGGGTTGCCGCTGCCCACCAGGATGAAGCGCGCCGGGTGGCGGATGGAGAGGCCCTCGCGCTCGACGACATTGGTGCCTGACACCGCGACGTCGAGCAGCAGGTCAACCAGATGGTCTTCGAGCAGGTTGATCTCGTCGATATAGAGAAAGCCGCGGTTGGCCTTAGCCAGCAGGCCCGGCTCGAAGCGCTTCTCGCCGGTGGCCAGCGCGCGTTCGAGGTCGAGGCTGCCCACCACCCGGTCTTCGGTGGCGCCCAGCGGCAGGTCGACGAAGGGCACGCTGGCCTCCTCGGTGCGCTTGCCGGCCTTTTCGCGGCAGCCTTCGATGCAGGGGCTGCGATCATCGGGGGCACAGCCATAACGGCAACCGGGCACCACCTTCATCGGCGGCAACAGGCCAGCCAGGGCGCGCACAGCGGTGGACTTGCCGGTGCCGCGATCGCCGAACACCATCACGCCGCCCAGCCGCGGCTCCACGGCCGCCAGCAGCAGCGCCTGCTTCATCTCGGCCTGGCCAACGATGGCGGTGAACGGAAACGGGATGCGTGCGGGGGTTGCCATGGCCGTTGCCTTAGGGGGCATGGCCGAAGGCTTCAAGCATTCCGGCGAAACGCCGCAGGGGCGGCCGCCTTGTCACCGGCGACCGCCCCTGCCTTGCGTTTCAGGAAGGATCAGAAATCCTTGCGCAGCGTCACGAAGAACTGCCGCGGCGCCGCCGGCAGCAGCGTCTGGTTGTCGCCGGAGAAGCCGAAGCCGTTGGAACCGATGGTGGCGACATAGCGACGGTCGAACAGGTTGCTCACCGTGCCTTCGATGGCCAGGCCGTTCAGCCAGCGGTTGTCGCTGGTGATGCGATAGCCGATCTTGCCGTCCACCACCACGCGGCCACCCACCGAACGGTCGTTCGAATAGGTGAAGAAGCGGCCCGACATGGCGTTGGCATTGGCGCGGCCATAGAAATTGCCGTCATCATAGGCGACTTCCAGGTTGCCGATGCTCTTCGGGCTGTCCACCACCGTCTTGCCGCGGATGGCCTGCACCACCGTGCCCTCGCTGTTGATGACGTCATCGCGGTAGGTGTTGTCGTTGTAGGCATAGCTGGCGGTCACGGTGAGCGCCTTGACCGGCTGCCACTGCAGGCCGATTTCGGCACCCAGCGAGCGCACGTCACCCACGTTGGACAGCAGCGCGGCGTTGCCGACGATGCCGGGGCCCTGCGGGATGGCCAGCAGGCGGTTGGAGAAGTTGACCCAATAGGCCGCGATCACGCCGCGCAGCGTGCCCTCGCCGAAGCGAAGGCCGGCTTCGAAGGTGTTGGTCTTCTCCGGCTTCAGCTGGCTGGCGATCACCGCGAAACCGGCCGCCGACGTGGCAAACGGACCGCCGGTCGCAGACGCAGTGAAGGCGCGCTGGTTCTCGGTGAAGTTGGCGAACAGTTCATAGCCGCCGCCCAGCTTGTAGAGGATGCCGACCTGCGGCAGGAAGAAATCCTCGGCATCGATGCGGCCCAGCGCCAGCGGTCCGGGCGCCGGGTTGATGGCGGCCGCGCGCAGCTTCACCGATTGCCCCTTGAAGCCGAAGCTCAGCGACAGGTCTTCGCTGATGTCCCACTGGTCCTGCACGGCGAACTGGAACGTCTTGGTGTTGTAGTCGTTGTTCCACTGCGTGAAGAACGGATTGGTCTGATAGGTCAGCGCATTGGTCAGCGGCACGGTTTCGCTGTTGCCCATGTCATAGAAACGGCGGGCCTGTTCGAAATCATTGTTCTCGTACCAGAGGTTCAGGCGCAGCGTGTGGCTGTCCAGGGTGGCGGTGACATCGCCCAGCAGGCCCCAGCGGCTGATCTCATACTCGGTGGTACGGAAGCTGAGCGGCAGGCCGCCCGGGCTGGCGCGATAGGGCGTGATCCACGAACCCTGGCCCTTGTTGGTGTGATAATAGAATTGCACGCCAGCCTTCACCTGTTCGGCGAGGCTGCCTTCGAGGCGGGCGCCGGTCAGCCAGTCGCGGCGCAGGCCGCCGGCATCATAATAGGCATCGTCCGCAATGGCGAACGGCGCCGGATAGGTGGTGCCGAAGCTGTTGGGGCCAACCGCCACGCCGCTGTAGCCGGTGTTGGCCGCGACATAGGCCACGCGCACCGCCGTCGGCCAGTCGTTGGAGATATTGTCCCAGAAATAGCCCAGGCGGCCCAGCATTTCCTGGGTGAAGTCCTGATAGTCATTCTCCTTGCGGTCGGAGAAGTTCACGAAGGCGGTGAACGTCGCATCGCCGCCCAGATCGGCCACCGCCTTGGCGTTGACCTGCGTGGCGCGCTGCACGCCGAAGCCCTTCCACTTGTCGGCGCTGATGTGCGCGGCGCTGATATAGGCCTTGAAGCCGCCCAGATCGCCGGTGTCGAGCGTGCCGTAGAAGCGATAGGTGTTGTTGTCGCCATAGGTGGCGTTACCGGCGACACCGAGCTCTTCCTGCGGCGCGCGGCTGAAGAACTCGATGGTGCCGCCCAGGTTGGAGGTGGAGGCGGTGCCAAGCGCGCCGGCGCCCTGGCTGACGCGGGTGCGGCCGATATTGTCGGCAATGATGGCGCGGCTGATGTGGAGGCCGTTGACGTTGCCATAGCTCATGTCGCCGAGCGGCACGCCATCAAGCGTGAAGCCCAGCTGGTTCTGGTTGAAGCCGCGCAGCGTGATACGGGTGGACCATTCATAGACGCCGAACGCATCAGCCGACTGGAAGTTGACGCCCGGCAGCTTCTGGATGGCCACGAACGGGCTGGCGCCCGGCACGGTCAGCTTGATGTCATCGGCCTTGATCTCGGTGACCTGGCGCACTTCACCCTTGCCGTAGACGATGATCTCTTCGTCTTCATTGATGCCGGCGGCGGCGGTGACGACCGGAGAGGCCTGCTGGGCGAAGGCGGGCGCTGCCAGAGCGGCGCTGGCGAGAAGGAAAAGACGGAGGGATGGCGTGCGCATGGAAAGGCCCCTGTATGTTGGTTGGCGGGGCTGCCTTGGCAGGCAGATGTTGCGCTTTGGTGGGTGTTTTCCTTCAGCCTCGTTTCATTTGAATGTCATATTGATGACGTTGCCGAACTGCCACACACCTCAATCGAACTTGCTGCCGCGCACCACCTCCACGTCGCTGGACATCAGCAGCAGGTGGTGACTCTCCAGAAGCGGCGCCAGGCGCTCGATGAAATCGGCGGCATGGTCGGCGCTGGTGATGGCAAGCAGCATCACCTTGGCAGTGGCGCCCGAAAGCTGGTCATCGCGCCAGCGGCCATGCGCCCCGGCGCCGCCCAGCGTGGGCAGCAGCGTGTAGTGTGCGATGCCGGCCGCCGCTGCGATGCGCACGATGGCGGGGATCAGCGGTTCGTCAGCCAGCACCTCGATGCGGCGGCGGTGGAGGGTGTCGGTCATGGGGCCAGATGTGCAGCGAGCCAGCCATAATAGGCAATGCCCAGCGTGAGGTTGAACGGGAAGGTGACCGCCAGGCTCATGCCCAGATACAGGCCCGGATCGGCCGCCGGCAACGCCAGGCGCATCACGGCCGGCACCGCGATATAGCTGGCCGAACCGGCAAGGATGCCCAGGGCGGCGGCCGAGCCCGCATCCAGCCCCAGTTCGGTGCCGAGAACAACGCCTAGCGTGCCATTCAGCAGCGGCAGCAACAGCGCCAGCGCCCCGGTGCGCAGGGTGAGCGCGCGCCGGTCCATCAGGCGGCGGGCAGCGATCAGGCCCATGTCGAGCAGGAAGATGCACAGCATGCCGCGAAACGGAACGTCGAACACCGGGGCGACCGCCTTCAGCCCCTCCTTGCCGTCGATCATGCCGATCAGGAAGCTGCCCAGCAGCAACACCACCGAGCCATTGAGGAAGGTTTCGTGGAGCAGGCCGCCGCGCGCGGCCAAACTGTCGTTGCCGGCGCTGCGCGCCAGTAGCAGCCCGGAGATGATCGCCGGGGTCTCCATCACGGCCAGAACGCCCACCATGAAGCCGGCTGGCGCCATGCCGGCCTGGCGCAGGATCTCCGAGCCGGTGGCGAAGGTGACGACGCTGACCGAACCATAATGCGCCGCCACCGCCGCCGCGTTGGTCCGGTCCAGGCGGCCCACGGTGCGGAGCAGCCAGAAGGCCGGCAGCGGCAACAGGAAGGACAGCGCAAGCCCGGCCCCGCCTGCCAGAGCCATGTCGTGGGTGAAGCCAGTTTCCGCCACCTCGCCGCCGCCACGCAGACCGATGGACATCATCAGGTAGAGCGAGATGCCCTTGGCCACCGCTTCCGGAATGGCCAGATCGGAGCGCGCGAAGGCGGCCAGCGCCCCGAGCAGGAAGAACAGCACCACCGGCTGCAAGAGGGCATCAACGGCCAAGCAGGACCTCGGGCGGCATGTTCATGGACTTGGCGTAAGGATCGAAGACGCAAGCGGCAAGGGGCCGGTTCCTTCACGAAAAAGCCCGGCGAGCGTGATCGCCGGGCCGCTTCGTGTCCTGCCGGCCAAACGCTTACGCCGCGGCTTCCACCCGGTGCAGGGCGCACTGGCCCCAGATGTCGGACAGCGCCTTCACCAGCCGGTCGATATCGTCGTCCGAGTGGACCGGGCCAGGCGTGATGCGCAGCCGTTCGGTGCCGACCGGCACGGTGGGATAGTTGATCGGCTGCACATAGATGCCGTGATGTTCCATCAGCCAGTCGCTGATCATCTTGGCCTTCTTGGCATCGCCCACCATCACCGGGATGATGTGGCTGGGGTTTTCCATCTGCGGGATGCCCATGGCGCGCAGCGCAGCACGCACCCGCTGCACCCGCTCCTGCTGGCGCTTGCGCTCGAACGGGCTTTCCTTGAGGTGGCGGACCGAGGCCAGCGCACCGGCGGCAATCGCCGGCGGCAGGGCGGTCGAGAAGATGAAGCCCGAGGCGAAGCTGCGGACGAAATCGCACAGCGCCTTGGAGCCGGCGATATAGCCGCCGACCACGCCATAGGCCTTGGCGAGCGTGCCTTCGATCACGGTCAGCCGGTCCATCAGGCCTTCGCGCTCGGCAACGCCGCCGCCGCGCGGGCCATACATGCCGACCGCATGGACCTCATCTATGTAGGTCATGGCGCCGTGCTTGTCGGCCACGTCGCAGATGTCCTTGATGGGGGCGATGTCGCCATCCATCGAATAGACGCTCTCGAAGGCGATCAGCTTGGGCACATCGGGGCCGTACTGGCTAAGAAGGCGATCTAGGTCTTCCACGTCGTTGTGCTTGAAGACATGGCACTTGGCGCGACTGTGGCGGATCCCCTCGATCATCGAGGCATGGTTCAGCGCGTCGGAGAAGACCACGCAGCCCGGGATCTTGGTGGCCAGCGTCGACAGCGCTGCCCAGTTCGACATGTAGCCGGAATTGAACAGCAGCGCGTCTTCCTTGCCGTGCAGGTCGGCCAGCTCCCCTTCGAGCAGGCGGTGCACGTGCATGGTGCCGGAAATGTTGCGGGTGCCGCCGGCACCGGCGCCGGAGCGGTCAAGCTCCTCGTGCATGGCGTTCAGCACGTCGGGATGCTGGCCCATGCCCAGATAGTCGTTGGAGCACCACACGGTCACATCCTGGGTGCTGCCATCGGGCAGGTAGCGCGTGGCGTGCGGATAGTCACCGCGGCGACGCTGGAGCTCGGCAAAAACCCGGTAGTTTCCGCGCTCTTTCAACCCGTCGAGGGCGGCCTGGAAATGGGCTTCAAAATCCATTCATCATCTCCCGGCGCCGTTCATTGCACGGCGTTTTGTCGCACCGCAAGCGGATTCGTCTCGCTCTGGGGGGGCATCGTGACATTTTCGTTAGATGCCCCGCCGGCCTGCCGACGCGCTGCTTCGGGCATCGCCCAGCGGAAGATGGCGGTGTCCTGCCAGGGCACCACCAGGAAGCCATGTTCGAGAAAAGCCAGCGCCACCAGCGCGAAGGCCAGCGCATAGCCGGTGGCGATGCCGCCATCGCTGCTCAGGGCCTTGTCGGCCAGCCAGGCGGCAAGCACGGCAATGCCGCTCACCGAGGCCACGAAGATCCAGCGCGGCGGCGCGATGCGGAAGTAGCTGGCGAGATAGCGCATGTGATCGGGCATCATTTCGGTCGACAGATGCGGCACGCCGGCAAAGATGTTGAACTTCGCCGATAGCCGCATGACAAAAAGCAGCAGGAAGGTGAGCGTCGCGGTCTGGTTGGCCTTGCTCCAGGTCACAGCCATCATCACCAGCAGGCAGGCGAACATCGCCACCTCGTGATAGATCAGCGTGGCCGCCGCCAGCCGAAAGCGGCGCCAGCCGCGCGCATCGGGCGGACAGGGGTTGCGGTTCGGCCCGGTGACGAAGCCCATCAGGAACGACAGTTCGTGCCAGCCCCACAGCACCAGCGCGCAGGCGAAGGCCACATAGGCCGCCCACGGGCTGGTTTCCTCGGCGGTGGCGATGATGCCGCCCATGGCAAAGCCCGAGGCCACGGTGGCCAGCGTGATGGAGAGCGGCCAGGTGGTGCTGGGCAACTTGTCGAGCCACAGCACGAAGCCGGTGGCCACGAACCACAGCACGGTGGCGAACAGCAGAGGCAGCGCGAAGTCGGTCACGGCGGCAACGTGGCCCTTACCAGACGGGCGCCATGCGCACGTTGGGGGTCACCTCGATCCGGTCCACGGGATGCAGATAGAGGCGCGCGAAGGTGAGGCCGGCCTTCAGCGACAGGCCGACGCGCTTGATCTTGCCCATGATGCCACCTTCCGCCACCGCCGCATCGATGGCGTCGCTGGTCTGGCGCATGGTTTCGAGGAGCGCGCGATAGCTCGGCGCATCGGTCTGCAGGCCGATCGGGAAGACCTGGCGCGTGATGTCGGTGGTGATGCGGAACACCTTGAAGCCGAAATCGGTCGGGTCGATACCGAAATGCTTGTAGAGCACCGGTCGCTTGTGATCGCGCACATACATGGTGGCATACACGGCGTTCAGGAAGAAACGGATCCACAGCACGTTGAGGCCCGAGGTGAGCTTCGGGTCCGAGCGCATCAGCAGCGCGAATGCCTCACCATGGCGGAACTCGTCGTTGCACCATTCCTGGAACCACTTGAAGATCGGGTGGAAGCGCTTTTCGGGATGCTTCTCGAGGTGGCGGTGGATGGTGATGTAGCGGGCGTAGCCGATCTTTTCCGAAAGATAGGTGGCGTAGAAGATGAACTTCGGCCGGAAGAAGGTGTATTTCTTGGTCTTGGTCAGGAAGCCCAGGTCGATGCCGATGCCGGCGTCCTTCAGGCTGTCGTTGATGAAACCGGCGTGGCGGCTTTCATCACGGGCCATCAGCTTGAACAGCGCCTTGGCATCCGGGTTCTTCATCCGCTTGGTGATCTCGGCATAAAGGATGCAGCCGGAGAATTCCGACGTCATCGAGGAGACCAGGAAATCGACGAACTCCGGCTTCAGCTCCGGGTCCATGGCGGCGATCACGCCGTCGAACTCCGGCGTGCGCTTGAAATGCTTCTTGTTGGGATCGGCCTGCATCTCGGCGATCAGGCTGTCCCACTCGGCGCGCACGCGGCTGACGTCGATGCGGTCCATCGCAGCATAATCGGTGGTGTAGAAGCGCGGGCTGAGGACGGTTTCCTGGCGCGCGATCGCCAGCGCGTCTTCCTTGGTGATCTCGGCACCCGACTGGATGGGGGTCACGGCGTTCATCACGGCTTCTCCGAGCTGAAGGTGATTTCGTAAAGTTCGGTCAGTTCCAGCTGCGCCCGCCACTTGGTCCACAGCCGTTCGAACGGGGTGGCTTTCCACACAGTCACCGGCCGGCGCAGGGTCAGCTTTTCGCCGAACGGCAGCTTCACCGCCTCGCCGTGCACCTTCACCTGGTCGCCGGGGCCGAGTTCGATGTCGCCATCCAGCTCCACATGGGCGTGCAGATTGTCAAACGTGTGCTCCACCTCGATGGTGCACTGCGTGTCATAGCGGTCGCGGCTGAACAGGCCCATCAGCCCGGCCCCCCGAGGAAGGGCGCCGTGGTGGAGGCCGCCGGCACCTCGGCCACAATCGGCTTGTCGGGCACGCCGCTGCCGCCCTTCTGATAGGGCACCAGCAATTGCGCAAAGGCGGCACGGTTGGTCTGGCCGAAGCTGCCCAGCTCGATGATGCGTCCGGTGGTCTTGTCTTCCAGCGTCAGCGCGCCATCGGCCCACTGCGCCACCGTCACCGGCCCGGTCCGCGCCACTTCGTGCAGACGGCGCTCGCGCATCAGGCCGCGCATCACGCCGCGGATGAAGCCGGTGTTGGCGCCCGGCGGATAGAGGAACACCAGCTTGTTCGCCGCGACATCGGTGACAAGCAGCGCGCCATCGGCGCGATCCTCAAAGCGGAAATCACGGGCCACGGCGATCGGCACGTGACGGCGTTCGCGCGACTGCGGCGCGGTTTCCGGGGCCGGCAACAGGCCGACGCGGATGCTGCCCACGGTCAGTATCGAGACCGCGATCAGCGCGCCGGCGGCATAGAGCGCCGTCACCGGGAAGCGTTCGTTGGTGAACTCGCCGCTCACGCCGCCGCCCCCACCATGGCTGGCGCGGCCGGCGCTTCGGTGGTCGCGCTGCGGGCCGGATCGGACTTGGCCAGCGCGTCGGCCAGCATCGGCACGAAGGCTTCGGGCACGGCGCGCAGCATCGGCTGCGGCGAACCGAACTTCCACGGGCGCACGTGCGGCCACATCTGCAGATAGGCCAGCGGGAAGCGCACCGTGGGGGTGAGAGACACGTCCACCAGCCCGGCCCCGGCCGGCTTGGCATCAGCCTTGCCAACCAGCGCCAACGGTACGTTCACGCACTTGGGCAGGGCCACGCCAAAGCGCAGCACGACCCGCCGGTTGGTCAGCGTGTAAATGGTCGAGCGGGCCTGGGCGCGGGCCAGCACAGCCAGCACGCCAAGGCCCAGCCCGGCCACCAGCAGCGTCACCGCCGCACCGGCAAGGCCGGTGCCTCCGGCGACAAAGGCAAGGCTGGCGACGAACACGAACCACGCGGCCACCAGCCGCGTGTGGAAGACGCCGCGGGCCACGCCGCGCCAATCAGGCGTGCCTTGCCAGAGGATTTCCTCCCCCGGCGGCAGCCGCCCGGGCAGGCCCGGGATTGGCTCGTCTTCATACTCCATCGACACTGGCAGCTCCGTCCATTTCCGGTCCGCTGCCGGCACTGGCCCATTCCGGGCCGGCGCCGGATCAGATCAGCGGTTCGGCCCGTTCCGGCGTGGCCCAGAGATAGCCAGCGCCGAAATAGGCGGTGATCTTCTCTTCTTCCAGCAGGGTCACCTGGTCGGGCGACTTGGTGCGCGGCACGCCGGCAATCTGGGCACCGGTGATGGCATCCGTCATCACACCGCGGGCCGAGATTTCCGACATGGTGTAGGGCATCAGCACCGTGCCGGCGCCACCTTCCAGCTCCACCTCGAGATAGCGCAGGCAGGATTCGGCGCGGTCCATCCACAGGTCTTTGACCGTGCCGGCCTTGCCGCCATCAAGACCGAAGACCGGCAGGCCGCGCGGATCGATGTCGTTCTGGTGAACGCTGACCGGGTGGCCAACCAGGCGGGTCGGCACGATGCGCGGGGCGCCGTGCATGTCGAGATCCGGCCGGTCGGCACGCTGCGCGATCGAGGCCGGGCCGAGGCCGGACGTGAGCTTGTCGCCCACCACGTCGAGCGGTTCGCCGGCCCAGGCGCGCGGCAGCACGTTGGTTGGCACCTCGTCACGCTCGTTGGCGGTGGGGGTGGTCACCTCGCCCAGGCCGTGCGGCAGCTTGAAGGTCTTGGGCGGCTTGAAGAACAGGGGCTCGGTCCCGCCATGGGCGGCGCCGGTCAGATCGTCTTCCACCGGATAGCCTTCGCGGCGATCTTCCCCGCGCAGGTACCAGACCAGGCCCAGGAAGAACAGGAAGAAGGCGAAGAAGGTGAGTTCGGCGATATCAAGCCCACCCACCAGATGCACGTTCGTCATGCGAGGCGTCTCCCCTCAAAGATACAGAACGCCACGGTGTTGCGCACCACCATGACGAACCAGCGCGATAGCCTTGCGGCCAGCACCCGCCGCGCCTGCGGGGTGACCGATACGAGTCCCAGACCGGTGCCATAGCATGGCAGATGTTGGCGTGGGTAGTGCAGAAGGTGACAGATATGCAATGATTTGCTGCAGCGCCGCCGTCATGACAGCAGCACCTCCTGGGCGTGGCTGGTGTAGAAACCGCGGCTCACCCGCCGGTCGCGGCCCAGCCGGGCCTGCGGCACGCTGCGCGACAGCCGCGATTTCAACAGGTCGTGCGCCACCGGAATGATGCTGGGCGAGCGGTCGCTCTTCGGGAAGAACTGGCCGATGGCGCGCGCGGTGCGCAGCAGCGGCGTGCCCGGCGCGAAGGTGAACAGCATGGAATGCCGGGCGCGTTCGGCCAGCCGGGCGGTGGCCGCCGCGATCTGGTCGCTCTCGTAATGGATCAGCACGTCCATCGAGACGATGTGATCGAAGCTGCCGAAGCTGGCATCCAGCATGTCGCCGGCGTGCAGCGAGATGCGGCCCTTCACGTCCTCGGGCAGGCGTTCCTTGCCGATTTCGATGAGCTGCGGCGAGACATCGATGCCCACCACCTCGGCCCCGCGGCGCGCCGCCTCGATGGCGAGCATGCCGGTGCCGCAGCCGGCATCAAGGATGCGCCGGCCACTGAGGTCCTGCGGCAGCCACGACAGCAACGTGTCACGCATCTCCTGCCGCCCGGCGCGAACGGTGGCACGGATCTTCGAGACCGGCGCATCGCTGGTCATCGCCGCCCAGGCATCCAGCGCAGTGCGGTCGAAATAATGTTCCAGCTTGGCCCGCTTGGACTCCCAGCCGGGGGCGTGCTTCGGTGTGTGCAGGTTCATCTCACTCGAAACCAAGGAAATCGAAGATGTCGCGGTCCTTCATCGCCTTGGCGTTGCAGGGCTCGACGCCGGCCCACAACAGCGCGGCCAGCCGCTTGTATTCATTCTGCGCCGCGATGATCTCCGGCTCGTCGCCCATCTCGAAGATGGTGCATTTCTTCAGCCGGCTGCGGCGGATGGCATCTAGGTCGGGCAGATGCGCCAGCCGCTCGATGCCGGTGGCGCCGCAGAAGCGGTCGATCTCGTCGGTGTTGGCCGAACGGTTGGCGATACAGCCGGCGAGGCGCACCTCGTAATTCTTCGCCTTGGCCTGGATGGCGGCCATGATGCGGTTCATCGCGAAGATCGAATCGAAATCATTGGCGGTCACCACGATGGCGCGCTCGGCATGCTGCAGGGGCGCAGCAAAGCCGCCACACACCACGTCGCCCAGCACGTCGAAGATCACCACGTCGGTGTCTTCCAGCAGGTGGTGCTGCTTCAAGAGCTTCACCGTCTGGCCGACGACATAGCCGCCGCAGCCGGTGCCGGCCGGCGGGCCACCCGCCTCCACGCACATTACGCCGTTATAGCCTTCGAACATATAGTCGTCGGGCCGCAGCTCCTCGTGGTGGAACTCATGCTGTTCCAGCACGTCGATCACCGTGGGCATCAGCTTCTTGGTCAGAGTGAAGGTCGAATCATGCTTGGGGTCGCAGCCGATCTGCAGCACCCGCTTGCCGAGCAGCGAGAAGGCTGCCGACAGGTTGGACGAGGTGGTGGACTTGCCGATGCCGCCCTTGCCATAGACCGCGAACACCTTGGCGCCCTCGATCTTCTGGGACGGGTCCAGCTTCACCTGCACGCTGCCCTCGCCATCTCCGGGCGGGCCGGGTGTCTTGGTCTTGTCGATGATGAGGGTCATTGGATGGCTCCTTATGCGGCCATGGTGCCGGCCGGCGCGACGCCTTCAAGCTGGTCTTCGATCGCGTCGGTTGCGGCATAGAGGGCAGCCAGCGTGTCCGCATCGGGCTGCCAGAAATTGCGGTCCGCCGCTTCGATCAGCCGGTTGGCGATCTTGGCGGCCGCGCGCGGGTTCATCTCGGCGATGCGCTGGCGCATTGCGTCGTCCAGCACATAGGTCTCGGTGATGCGCTGATAGACCCAGGGATCGACCTGGCCAGTGGTGGCCGACCAGCCGGTGGTGGTGGTCACCGCCGCTTCCACCTGGCGCACGCCTTCATAGCCATGCTTCAGCTGCGCCTCGATCCACACCGGATTGAGGGTGCGGGTGCGCGATTCCAGCGCCACCTGCTCCTGCAGCGAGCGGACCTTGCCGCTGCCCTGCGTCTGGTCACCAATATAGACCGGCGCCGCCTCGCCCTTGGCGCGGGTGACAGCGCGGCTGATGCCGCCCAGCGTGTCGACATACTGGTCGATGGTGGTGATGCCGAGTTCGACGCTCTCGAGGTTCTGATAGGCGCAATCCACCGTCTTCAGCGCGCTGGCGAGCAGGCCGGGCTGACGCTTGGGCTTGCCATCGACACCATAGGCATAGCCCTTCTGCTTCTCGTAGCAGTCGGCCAGCTCGTTGGGATCGGTCCAGTTGGCGCTGTCGATCAAGAGGTTGACGTTGGCGCCATAGGCCCCTTCGGCGTTGGAATAGACGCGCAGGGAGGCGGTGGCCATGTCGCAGCCATGCTCCTCAAGGTAAGCGAGGCTGTGCTTGCGGATATAGTTCATCTCCACCGGCTCATCGGCCTCGGAGGCGAGCAGCGCGGCTTCGGCGAGCATCTTGGTCTGCAGCGGCAGCAGGTCGCGGAACACGCCCGACATCGTCACCAGCACGTCGATGCGCGGGCGGCCCAGCTGTTCAAGCGGGATGAGCTCGGCGCCCGACAGGCGGTTGTAGCTGTCAAAGCGCGGCTTGGCGCCCATCAGCGCCATCGCCTGGGCGACCTGCGCGCCTTCGGATTTCAGGTTGTCGGTTCCCCACAGCACCATGGCGACGGTTTCCGGCAGCTTGCCGGCATCCTCCATGGCGCGATCAAGGATGCGCTGGGCCTGCGCCGCGCCATCCTTGCAGGCATAGGCCGACGGCAGGCGGAACGGATCGAAGCCGTGAATGTTGCGGCCCGTCGGCAGGATTTCCGGATCGCGCAAAATGTCACCACCGGCCACCGGGGGCACGTAGCGGCCATCCAGCGCGCGGATCAGCCCGTCCATCTCGTGGTTGACGCTGAGCGCGGCGTTGATGTTGGCAAGTTCGCGCAGTGTCGGCGTGTTGGGGACGATGCGGCCCTTGATCAGCAGTTCGATCGTTTCGCGGTCCACGGTCTCACCGCGCGCCTGCGCACAGGCGGACAGCATGTCGATGCGGGCCTCTTCGCTTTCCGCCTCGCCAAACACGTGGAGGCCCTGCGGGATCAGCTCCTGCTCGATCTCGTAGAGCTTGGCCGCCAGCTTTGAGAGATCGCTGCCATCGAGGTCCATCGCCTCCGCCTGCTCGCGGATGATCTCCTCCAAGCCCGCCAGTTCGGGGCTGCCCGGCTCGGTCGAGCGCCAGCGGTCAACGCTGGCCTTGATGTCGGACAGGCCCTTGTAGAGGCCGGAATTGGTCAGCGCCGGGGTGAGATAGGAGACCAGCGTGGCGCCCGAGCGGCGCTTGGCCAGAACCCCTTCCGACGGGTTGTTGGCGGCATAGAGATAGATGTTCGGCAGGTCCTGGATGATGCGCTCCGGCCAGCAGCTCATCGTCATCCCGGTCTGCTTGCCGGGCATGAATTCCAGGCTGCCATGGGTGCCCCAGTGGATCACGGCATGGGCGCCGAAATCGTTCCGGATCCAGCGATAGAAGGCCATGAAGGCGTGGGTTGGCGCAAAACGGCCATCGAACAGCAGCCGCATCGGGTCGCTCTCGTAACCGTTGGCCGGCTGTATGCCCACGAACACGTTGCCGAACTGCGCGCCGGTGATCAGCACGTTGCGGCCGTCGGACTGGAACTTGCCCGGCGCCGGGCCCCATTCCTGCTCGATCTCGGCCAGATAGGGTTCGGTGGCGACGATGGTGTCGGCGGGCACGAAGGCATGGACATTCGCCTCCTGGCCATATTGCATGGCGTTGCCTTCGATCACCCGGCGGCGCACCTCGTCGGCGCTCGCCGGCACCTCGACGTCATAGCCTTCCGATTTGAGGCGCTTCAGGGTGCGGTGCAGGCTCTCGAACACGCTGAGGAACTGCGCCGTGCCAGCCGCACCGCCGTTGGGCGGGAAGTTGAACAGCACGACGGCGAGCTTGCGGTCCTTGTTCTCGGCGCGGCGCAGCTGCACCATCTTGAGCATCTTGTCGGCCAGCGCCTCGGCGCGTTCCGGACAGGACTGCATGGCGCGCACACCGTCCGAAGGGGCCCAGCTGCATTGGCGCGAACAGCCCGTGCAGGCCTCGCCGCCGGCATCGCTGCGGCCGCCAAACACCATCGGCTGGGTGCCGCCATCCAGTTCGGGGATGGCAATCATGATGGTGGCTTCCAGCGGCAGCAGGCCCTGCCGGTTGGCGCCCCATTGCTGCAGCGTCTGGAACTCCACCGGATGCGCCGAGATGTAGGGCCGGTCGAGCTTGGTGAGGATCTCCTCGGCCGCCTTGGCATCGCTGTAGGCCGGGCCACCGACGAGGGAGAAGCCGGTGAGGTTGATGACGGCATCCACCGTCGCCACCCCGTCCTTCATCATCAGCGTCTCGATCGCCGGGCGCTGGTCGAGCCCGCCGGCAAAGGCCGGGATCACGTTGAGGCCGCGGGCCTCCAGCGCGCGGATCACGCCGTCATAATGGTTGCTGTCCTTGCCCAGCACGTAGGAGCGGAGCATCAGCACGCCCACGGTGCCGACCGCATCCTTCTTCCAGGGCAGGTCGGCCAGGCGTTCCGACATGCGCTGCGGCAGATCGGGGTGATAGACGCCAACCTCTGGATATTCCTGCGGCGCTTCCACCCTGGTCTGGCCGCGCAAGGCCTTGCGCGGACCAGAGGCATAGCGATCGACCAGCGCGGCGATCATCTGGAAGGCGTTGTCGTCGCTGCCGGCCAACCAATATTGCAGGGTGAGGAAATAGGCGCGCACGTCCTGCGCGGTGCCGGGCACGAACTTCAAGAGCTTGGGCAGGCGCCGCAGCACCGCCAGCTGGGCCGCGCCGCTGTTGGCCGCGCCATCCTTCGACGAGCCGCGCAGCTTCTTCAGCCAGCCCAGCGGGCCCTTGGGCGGCACGTCCATGCGATACTCGCCCATCCGCGTCATCTTCACGACGTCGGACTGGCTCATCAGGCACACCATCGCGTCGCAGTCCTCGCGTCGCGCGGTGAGCGCGTCCTTGATCATGCGGATCTGTTCATCGAGGAACAGCATGGTGACGACAACGATGTCGGCGCGCGCGATGTCGGCGCGGGTGGCTTCCAGCTTGCCCGGCTTGTCCCAATCGGCCGCCGCATGGAATCCGATGGACACCGGCATGCCCATCTTCTGGAAGCGCACGCGTGCCCGGTCGATGGCGCCCGACAGGTGATTGTCGAGCGTGACGATCACGACATGACAGTGATCCGGCCGGTCCTGACGGGAGGGCGGGGTATCAGCGCGCATAATGAGCTTTGGCCTCGTACAAGGTCTCGCGGGTGATGGTGGCAACGCCATGCTCGGCCGCATAGCGTTCGGTGTTGCGGCGGGCCTTGCCGCGCACGAAGAACGGGATTTTTCCGAGTTCTGCAAGGGCTTCGGCAGTCCAGCCGCCCGGTTCGGCAGCCTCGGTCGGCGCGTCGGCCAACGCCACGGCTGCAGCGGCCTGTTCCGCTGCGGCTGGCACAGGGGCATGCGCCCCAGCCGACGCATGGCCAAGGTGACTGGGTCCGGCCGCGTCGGAAAACTCGAAATCCTCGCGGAACATGGTGAGCAGATGCTCCTCCAGCCCCATCACCAGCGGGTGGACCCAGGTGTCGAACAGCACGTTGGCGCCTTCAAAGCCCATCTGCGGGCTGTGGCGGGCCGGGAAGTCCTGCACGTGCACCGGCGCCGAGATCACCGCGCAGGGCAGGCGCAGCCGCTTGGCGATGTGGCGCTCCATCTGCGTGCCCAGCACCAGCTCCGGCGCGGCGGCCTCGATCGCCTCTTCCACGGCGAGATAGTCATCGGTGATCAGCGGCTCGACGCCATAGACTTCCGCCGCCGCGCGCACCTCGCGGGCGAATTCGCGGTTGTAGCAGCCAAGGCCGACCACCTTGAAGCCAAGCTCTTCCGACGCCACGCGGGCGGCGGCCACGGCATGGGTGCCATCGCCGAAGATGAAGACGCGCTTGCCGGTGAGATAGGTGGAATCGATGGAGCGCGACCACCAGCCCATGCGGCCCATATCGAGATCCGCCGGCGGGATGATGCCGGCGGCCGCACACACCTCGGCCACGAACTCGCGGGTGGCATTCAGCCCGATCGGCACCGTCTTCACGGTCTTTTGGCGGAAGGTCCGCTCCAGCCAGCCACAGGCCTGGGCGGCGATCTCGGGATAGAGGCAGATGTTGAAATCCGCCTCGCCCAGCCGCGCCAGGTCGGCCGGCGTGGCCCCCAGCGGCGCCACAAGGTTCACGCTGATGCCGAGGCTTTCGAGCAGCCGGCTGATCTCCACCACGTCATCGCGGTGGCGGAAGCCCAGTGCGGTGGGACCGAGGATGTTGGCCAGCGGGCGGCGCGGACCGGCCTCGCCTACCGCAGGCGGTGGCCGCCGTTCCTTGTCAGCCAGTGCGCGCACGATCTGGTAGAAGGTTTCGGACGCGCCCCAGTTTTCCTTGCGGCTGTAGCTCGGCAGCTCCAGCGGGATCACCGGGCACGGCAGGCCCATGGTCTCGGCCAGGCCAGCCGGATCGTCCTGGATCAGTTCGGCGGTGCAGCTGGCGCCGACGATGATGGCCTGGGGGCGGAAGCGCTCGAAGGCATCGCGGGCCGACTTCTGGAACAGCTCGGCGGTGTCCTTGCCCAGATCGCGGGCCTGGAAGGTGGTATAGGTGACCGGCGGGCGATGATCCCGCCGTTCGATCATCGTGAACAAGAGGTCCGCATAGGTGTCGCCCTGCGGGGCGTGCAGCACATAGTGCAGCTGCTTCATGCCCGTCGCAACGCGCATTGCCCCCACGTGGGGCGGGCCTTCATAGGTCCAGACGGTCAGCTGCATGGCCTACACCCTCAGCAGATCGCGACGGTGGAGCGGACGAGCGAAGAGCTCGGCCAGGTCGCCAGCCTGATCATAGCCATGGATGGGGGAGAAGACGAGTTCGATCGCCCACTTGGTCGAAAGGCCTTCCTTCTCCAGCGGGTTGGCCAGGCCAAGACCGCAGACGGTCAGATCAGGCCGCGCGGCGCGCACGCGATCGAGCTGCTTCTCGACATCCTGCCCTTCCGAGACCAGCGTCCCGGGCGGCAGCGCCGCAATCTCGTCGATCAAATGGCCCTTGTGCAGATAGGGCGTGCCCACTTCCACCAGTTCCATGCCAAGCTCGCCGGCGAGGAAGCGCGCCAACGGCACCTCCAGCTGGCTGTCGGGCATGAAGAAGATGCGCTTGCCCTGGAGGCGGTCACGATACAGGGCAAGGCCCTTCCTCGCCCGTTCACGCGGCGCCGCCGTCACCTGCGCGAAGCGCTCCTCGGAGATGCCAAACGCCTGCGCCGCGGCATGCAGCCAGGCCGTCGTGCCCTCTGCCCCGAACGGGAACAGCGACGGCAGATGCACGGCGCCGCGCTTGTCGAGCGCCGCGCCGGTGTCGGCCAGGAATGGCTGGGCGAGAAGATATTTGGTGTTGGGGCCAATTGCGGGCATGGCGCCGGCCCGGCGCGCCGGCAGCGAGACGATGGTGGGGATGCCCAGGTCCGTCAGCAGGCGGGTCAGCTGGTCCTCGACGATGTCAGGCAGGCTGCCGACGATCATCAGCTGCTTGGCATCGGTGAAGGCCAGTTCCGGCACCAGGGCGGCGAGGCAGGCGTCTTCCCCTTGCGTGAAGGTCGTCTCGATGCCGCTGCCCGAATAGTTCAGCACATGGCAATTGGGGGCAAAGCGGGAGTTCAGGCGCTGCGCGGCGCGCGACAGATCGAGCTTGATGACCTCCGACGGGCAAGAGCCGACGAGGAACAGCATGCGGATATCGGGCCGCCGCGCCAAAAGCCGCGTCACCACCCGGTCAAGTTCCTCGTTGGCGTCGGCAAGGCCGGCGAGGTCCTTCTCCTCGATGATCGCGGTGCCGAAGCGCGGCTCGGCAAACACCATCACGCCGGCCGCCGATTGCAGCAGGTGGGCGCAGGTGCGGCTGCCGACGACGAGGAAGAACGCATCCTGGATCTTGCGGTGCAGCCAGATGATGCCAGTCAGCCCGCAGAACACCTCGCGCTGGCCGCGCTCGCGCAGGATGCCATCGGCACCCACCGGCGGAGCGTCGCAGCCGGCCGAAGACGGCACCTGGGACCGCTCCCCGCTCACGCCGCCTGCGCCATGGCCGGGCCGGCCACCGCATCCGAATCAGCGGCGTGGACGGCCTCGATGGCGGGCTGCGACGACAGCCGGGCCTGGCGCAGCTTCCAGATGAACTGGGCGGCGTTGATCACATAGGCGACATAGGCGGCGAGCGCGGTGGCAAACAGCACGCCATCATCGGCAATGCCGGTGAACAGCCCGAACAGGTAGAGCGTGTGCAGCACGATCACCAGCATCGAGAACACGTCTTCCCAGAAGAAGCTTTCGTGGAACAGATATTGCCCGAACACGACCTTCTCCCAGATCGCGCCGGTGATCATGATCGTGTAGAGAATCAAGGTCTTGGCCACCACCGACCAGATGGCGATGTCGTAATTCTGGCCGGTGCGCAGATAGTCGAGCACGAAATAGAGGCTGATGCCGAACACGACGAACTGGATCGGCGCCAGGATGCCCTGCACCAGCGTCCACTTGGTTGAATCCCGGCGCACGCGCTCTTCGAGCGTGTAGAGCGGCCGTGTAGCTGGCGCTCCTGATGCTGATGGCACTGCGGTCAAACCCCTCGATCCCGCCTGTGTAACAAGCCGCAAGTCCTATCACCGGACCCTTGCCTGTCAACTGCGCACGCGCGGCAAAATGACGAAACCGTAACGCCCCTGTCCGGCTCGCGTTGACGCCCCGGCACCGGCGACGCTAGTGCTGCAGACATGGAGCATGTCCCCCCGCCAGCCCCGGTCCGCAGCGTGCCGCACCCGCGCGACGTGCTGGAACTGCTCAAACCGGTCACCTGGTTCCCGCCAATGTGGGCCTTCATGTGCGGGGTCGTCTCCTCGGGCGTGCCGCTGGCCGAACGCTGGGGCGTGCTGGTGGCCGGCATGCTGCTGGCCGGGCCGCTGGTGTGCGGCAACAGCCAGGCCATAAACGACTGGTTCGACCGGCACGTGGACGCCATCAACGAGCCGCAGCGGCCGATCCCCTCAGGGCGCATCCCGGGGCGCTGGGGGCTGTATATCGCCATCATCGGCACCATCATCAGCCTCGCCGTCGGCTTCCTCATCGGGCCGGTGGTTGGCGTCGCCACCATCGTCGGCGTCGCCATGGCCTGGGCCTATTCGGCGCCGCCGCTGCGCTTCAAGGCCGATGGCTGGCTGGGCCCGCTGGTGTGTGCGGCCGCCTATGAAGGGGTGAGCTGGTTCACCGGCGCCGCAGTGATGGCCGGCGGCGTGCCTGATACGCGCATCATCTGGGTGCTGTGCATGTATGCGCTGGGCGCCCACGGCATTATGGTCCTGAATGACTTCAAGGCGGTGAAGGGTGACGCCGCGCTGGGCGTCAACTCGCTGCCGGTGCAGCTGGGCGAGCGCAACGCCGCCGAGATCGCCTGCTGGACGATGGCGCTGCCGCAGGTGGTGGTGATCATCCTGCTCGCCCGCTGGGGCCTGTCGTGGCCGGCAGCGATGGTCGCCTTCTCGCTGTCCATGCAGGTGGTGCTGATGCAGCGCGTGCTGGCGGCGCCGGCGGCCAACGCGCCCTTCTACAACGCCACCGGCACTACGCTGTACGTGCTGGGCATGCTCACTGCCGCCTTCGGTCTGTCGGTGATCGTGTGATGACACAGGCGCCGCTGGGTTGGCTGGGCATCGCCCGTCTGGGGCTGGTGCAGAGCGCGCTGGGCGCAATCGTCATGCTGGCCTCCTCGCTGCTCAACCGCATCATGGTGGTGGAGTATCAGATGGCTGCCGCCCTGCCGGCCGGGCTGGTCGCCTTCCATTATGGCGTGCAGCTGTCGCGGCCGAAATGGGGCCATGGCTCGGACGCCGGCTGGCGGCGCACGCCGTGGATCATCGGTGGCATGGGCGTTCTGGGCGCCGGCGGTCTGCTTGCCACCTTTGCCACCACGCAGCTTGCCGGCCCCTTCTGGCCGGTGTTCGCCGCGCTCTGCCTTGCCTATGCGATGATCGGCATCGGGGTCGGCGCGTCGGGCACGTCGCTTCTCGCGCTGCTCGCCACCCGCACCGCCGAGGCGCGGCGGCCGGCCGCCGCCAGCCTCACCTGGATCATGATGATCGCCGGCATCGTCGTTTCGGCGATCACGGCGGGCGCGCTGCTCGATCCCTTCTCGCCGCAGCGGCTGATCGCCGTGGCGGGCGGCGTCGTGGCGGTGGCCTTCACCGTGTCGTGCCTGGCCGTTTGGGGCGTCGAAGGGGCGCCGCAGGCCGAGGCGAAGCGCGAGGCCGCCCCCTTCGGCGCGGCGCTGAAGGGCATCTGGAATGACCCCCTCACCCGGCTGTTCAGCATTTTCGTGTTCTTCTCGATGCTGGCCTATTCGATGCAGGACCTGATCCTGGAACCGTTCGCCGGCCTGGTGTTCGGCATGACGCCCGGCCAGTCCACCAGCCTGTCGGGCGCGCAGAACGGCGGCGTGCTGGTCGGCATGATCCTGGTCGGCGTGGGCGGCCATGCGTTCGGTGGGAAAGCCGGCCTCAAGCTCAGGCGCTGGATCGTTACCGGCTGCCTTGCCTCGGCACTGGCGCTGGCCAGCCTTGCCATGGCGGCGCGCGCCGGGCCGGGTTGGCCGCTCACGGTGAACGTGGTGTTGCTGGGCTTTGCCAACGGCATGTTCGCGGTGGCCGCGATCGGCTCCATGCTGGAACTGGCCGGCAGGGGTGGCCCGGGGCATGAGGGCATCCGCATGGGCCTTTGGGGCGCGGCACAGGCCAGCGCGTTCGGCATCGGCGGCTTTGTGGGCGCCCTCGCGGTCGATCAGCTGCGCGGCGCCATGGCCACCACGGCACAGGCCTTTGAACTGGTGTTTGCAGCCGAAGCCCTGCTGTTCGTGGTTGCCGCAATCATCGCCTTGAAGTTGAATGACCGGGTGGGAGAATCGCCGGCGGCTTCGCCGGCAACGCGGGAGGCTGTTGCATGACCGAGATGTTCGACATGGTGGTGGTGGGCGGCGGGCCGTCGGGCGCAACCGCAGCCAATGATCTGGCGCTACAAGGTTTCAAGGTGATGCTGCTCGACCGCATGGGCCGCATCAAGCCGTGCGGCGGCGCAGTGCCGCCGCGCCTGCTGAAAGACTTCGACGTGCCGATGGACCTGCTCTGCACCACGGCCAACAGCGCCCGCATGATCAGCCCGGAGGACCGCAAGGTGGACATGCCGGTGGGCGAAGGCGGCTGGGTCGGCATGGTTGATCGCGACGTGTTCGACGAATGGCTGCGCGCCCGTGCCGCGAAGAACGGGGCCGACCGCCGCGACGGCACGTTCGAGGCGCTGGAGCGCGATGCCGACGGCACCGCCATCGTTGCCTACCGTCCCAAGGGTGCGCCGCGCGGTTCCGATCCGGTGAAGGTGCGCACCAAGATGCTGATCGGCTGTGATGGCTGCAATTCGGCCGTGGCCCGCGCCGCCCTGCCGGAGGAGAAACTGCCCTTCGTCGCCGCCTATCACGAGGTGGTGGAAAGCCCGGCGGAAGGCTTCAAGGGCTTCGAGGGCAATCGCTGCGACGTCTTCTACCAGGGCAAGCACAGCCCGGACTTCTATGCCTGGGTGTTCCCGCACGGTTCCAAGACCAGCATCGGCACCGGCAGCGCCGTGCAGGGCTTCGAGCTCAGGAAGGCGGTCGGCAAGCTGCGCGAGGAGCTGGGCATGACCGAAGAGACCTGCCCGACGGTTCGCGTCGAAGGCGCGCCCATCCCCTTGAGGCCTCGCAAGAAGTGGGACAACGGCAAGGACGTGGTGGTGGCCGGCGATGCCGCCGGCACCGTGGCCCCGGCCAGCGGCGAAGGCATCTTCTATGCCATGACCGCCGGGCGCGAAGCCGCCAGGGCCGCCGCCGAAGCCCTGAAGACCGGCGATTCCTCGAAGCTCGCGCTGGCCCGCAAGCGTTTCCTGAAGCAGCATGGCACCGTGTTCAAGGTGCTCGGCATCATGCAGTGGTGGTGGTACCGCAGCGACACGATGCGCGAGAAGTTCGTGAAGCTGTGCATGGACAAGGACATCCAGGAACTGACCTGGGAAGCCTACATGAACAAGGAACTGGCGCGGAAGAAACCGCTCGCCCACGTGAAGATCTTCCTGAAGGACAGCGTGCAGCTAGTCACCGGCATTCTGTCGGGCGGCGGCGTGCGCGAGGCCGGCAGCGCCGGCAAGCGGGCGCAGGCCTGAGGCGAAAAGGGGGGCCGATGGCCCGGTTGTCGGAACAGGCCTGGGTCCTGCCCGCCGCCATTGCGGCGGTGGCGGCGGCCTTCACGGCGGCGGTGGGCGCCACGATCACCGACATCGGCCCCTGGTATCAGGCGCTGAAACAGCCCGACTGGGCGCCACCGACCTGGCTGTTCGGCCCGGCGTGGACGATCATCTTCGGCCTGTGCACCATGTCCGGCGCCACCGCATGGGTGGCAGCGCGCAGCAAGCCGCAGGCAGAATCGATCATCGGCCTGTTCGCCCTCAACGGCTTCCTGAACCTCTTGTGGAGCTTCCTGTTCTTCCGCCTGCACCGACCGGACTATGCGGCGCTGGAAGTCGGTATCCTCTGGAGCAGCATCGCCGCCCTCATCGTCGTGATGTGGCGCATCTCCCGCCCGGCCGCGCTGCTGCTGCTGCCCTATCTGGCGTGGGTGGGCTTCGCCGCCATGCTCAACCGGGCGATCGTGGAGATGAACGGGCCGTTTTAGCCGCCGCCGGGCTGGCTGCCGGGCCGCAGCCCGGCAGAACATCTTCGACGGCGTGGCTCCGCCACGCCCTGCCTTCTTGTTTGCAGTCGCCCAGGGAAGCACGGACTCGGCGGCTCTGCCGCCGGCCGTGCAAGGCCATCACGCCTTCGTCTTGAGGTAGGCGATCACATCCGCGCGGTCCTGCGGGTTCTTGAGGCCGGCAAAGGCCATGCGAGTGCCGGGCATGAACTTGGCCGGGGCTTCGAGATAGGTGAACAGCACGTCCTCGCTCCAGGTGACGCCGCTCTCCTTGTTGGCCTTGCTGTAATTGAAGCCGGCGACCGAGCCGGACTTGCGGCCGACGACCGCCCACAGCGAGGGGCCAACGCGGTTCTTGCCGGCTTCCGCGACATGGCAGGCCTTGCACTGGGCGAAGACCTTCTCACCCTTGGCGGCATCGCCGGTGAGGCTGGCATAGGTGACGCCAGCAGCAGGGGCAGCGGGCGCCGGGGCCGCAGCGGGCGTCGCGGCCGGTGCTTCGGCGGCTTCACGTGCCGGCGCTTCGCCAGCGGGCGCTTCAGCAGCCGGGGCCTCGGCGGTCGCCGTTTCAGCCGCAGGGGCTTCGGCCGCAGGCGCTTCGGCGGCCTTGTCGCTGCCACCGCAGGCGGCGGTCAGCAGGGCGGCGGTGATCAGCGTGGCGGCGGGCATCAGGCGCATGGGGGGCTCCTCCTCGGTTGCGCGCCCTGATTACCATCATGTCATCTGACTGTCGAATGAACCCGCGCGCCTAATCGGGCTTCAGTGCCGCCGCCGCAGCGAATGGCCCCACCGCCAGCGCCACCAGGCTGGCGGCGCCGAGCAGCCTGAGCGCGCCGTCCACATCGCTGCCCACCCCGAAGATCAGCACCGGCAGCGCCAGCGGCAGCACGATGAGGCCGGCAAGCGCGCCGCCACCTTTCAGCCCGGCAGTGAGCGCGGCC
>NZ_WMHO01000119.1 GCF_010994245.1 Sandarakinorhabdus rubra | reverse complement strand
CGGCCTTGCCGTGCAGCGCGCCCGCATCACCAGCACCACCAGCGCGGCGCCGGCCGGCCGCCACGTGCCGCTGGTGCCGGATTTCCAGGCCAGCCTGTGGCAGCGCTGGCAGGTGGCCGAGCCGCTGGCCATCGGTCTTGGCGTGCTGCACCAGGGCGCCAGTTTCGCCGGCATCAGCAACAGCGTGCGACTGCCGGCCTACACGCGGGTGGATGGCGCGCTGTTCGTCACCCTGGCCAAGGGGGTGAAGGCGCAGCTGAATGTCGAGAATCTGTTCAACACCGCCTATTTCCCGACCGCCCATACCGACAACAACATCAGCACCGGCACGCCGCGCACGGCCCGGCTGACGATCAGGACGGCGTTCTGACCCGTTCCCACAGGCCGAGCGATTCGCCCTTGTAGACGGCCTCGCCGTACCGGCTGAAGCCGCAGCGCCGCGCCACCGCGATGCTGGCGGCATTGGCGGGGTGGATCATGGCAGCGGTGCGGGCAAAGCGCGGATCGGCACCGCTTGTCGCTTGCCTGTCGGCCCAGGCCAGCGCGCAGGCCACCGCCTCGCTGGCATAGCCCTGGCCCTGGGCTTCCGGGTGGAAGCTCCACGCCGCTTCCGGGCAGCCGAAGTCCGGCACGCCGGTGCGTTCCCCGTGCAGGAAGCCGACATCGCCGATGTGCACGTCCTCATGCGCGCGTGTCACGGTCCAGATGCCATAGCCCATCAGCTCCCAATGGCCGACATAGCGTAGCAGCCGGTTCCAGCTGTCTTCGCGGTTGAACGGCTTGCCGCCGAAGTGCGTCACCACCACCGGGTGCGCCCACATCATCGCCAGCCGCTCGAAATCATCGAGGCGCGGCCGCCGCAGCACCAGGCGTTCACTGGTCAGGGTGGGGGCGCGGGTGGGGGCATCGGCCATGGTGCGAATCATAGGCACTCCCCCTGCCAACTTCCAGTAACCGCTGTGTGACAGTGCTGTTGCCGCAGCCGCCCGGCGTGATAGCCATGGGCGCATGGCCGTTTCGCCCTTCTTCGCCCGCATCCGCCGCCGATGATCCGGCTGGCCAGCCCCGCCGATCTGCCGCTGCTGCCCGCCATCGAGGCGTCGGCGGCCACGCTGTTTGCCGGCACCGCGGTTGCGCATCTGGTCGATGGCGAGACCACAGCGCCTGCCGAACTGGCCCGCAGCTGCCGCGCCGGCACCCTGTGGGTGGCCGACGATGGCGAACCGGCGGGCTTCCTGATGGGGACAACCATTGCCGGCTGGCTGCATCTGCAGGAAATGTCGGTGGCGCGCCGCGCGCAGCGACGCGGCCTTGGTGCCGCCCTGATGAACGCCGCCATCGCCGCCGCGCCCGGTCTTGGCTGCACCCATTTGTCGCTCACCACCGATCGCCTGCTGCCGTGGAATGCCCCCTTCTATGCGCGGCTGGGGTTTGCCATCGTCGCCGATGATGACCCCATGTTGCCCGCCTGGCTGGCCAGCCTGCCGGCGCGTGTTGCCGCCAGCGGCCTCGATCCCGCACGGCGCTGCATCATGGTGCGGGCCGCATGACCGATCTTGATCGGCTTGCGGGGTGGCTGCCCGCTGCCGGGTTGGCGCTCGCCGCCGGCGCTGCACTCACCCGGCTGGGCGGCGGCATTGCCAACCGCAATGAACGTGTCGAGCTTAGCGTCGGGCCGGCGGTGCTGCGCCGCCCGCCGCCGGGTCTGCTCGCCGCCGGGGCCAGCGACATGGCGCGCGAGGCCAAGGTGCTGGCCGCACTCGCCCCCGTTTTCCCGCTCGCGCCCCGACTGATCGCCTTCTGTGCAGACGAGACGGTGCTGGGCACGCCGTTCCAGCTTCTCGAATGGCGCGACGGCATCGCCATCGGCGGGCAACTGCCAGAGGGCGCCGACCAGCGCCTGGTGGAGACGACCCTGCAGGCGATGGCGGCGCTGCACGCGCTCGATCCCGCTGCCATCGGCCTTGCTGACCTCGGCAAGCCGGAAGGCTTTCATGCCCGCCAGCTGAAGGGCTGGACGGCACGTGCGGCCGCCGTGTGGCCCGATGAACTGCCCGCCGATGCCGCCGAGCTGATCGCCGCCTTGTCCGAAGCTGTGCCGCCAGAGGTGGGGGCACCGGTGCTGCTGCACATGGACCTGAAGCCCGACAATCTGCTCGTCGATCCCGCCACCATGCAGGCCAGCGCCATGATCGACTGGGACATGGCCACCAGGGGCCCACGCGGCTTTGATCTCGCGATCCTGCTCTCCTACTGGATCGAGCCCGGTGACCCTGAAGACGTGAAGCCGCTGCGCGCCGTGCCGTCGCTGACGCCCGGCTGGCCGGGGCGGCAGGCGCTGGCGGCGCGCTACCGTGCGATCAGCGGGCATGATGTTGGCGATCTCGTCTGGCCGACGGCGCTGGCCCGGCTGCGGCTGGCGGTGGCGTGGATGCAGCTTTACCGAAAATGGCAGCGCGGCGAGATGGAAGGAGACCGCTATCAGGGGTTCGAAGCGCTGGCGCTGGCAATCCTTGCCCATGGCCTCGCGCAGTTCCGGAAAGGCTTGCTGTGACCGATTTCACCCTCCCCGAAGAGACCAAGGCGCTGGCCCGCCGCGTTCGCCAGTTCGTGATCGAGAAGATCATTCCCTACGAACGCGATCCACGCCTGACGCAACACGGCCCCAACGATGCCTTGCGCGCCGAACTGGTGGCGCTGGCCAAGGCCGAGGGCCTGCTCACCCCGCAGGCGCCGCGGGAACTGGGTGGGATGGGCTTCGATCACGCCACCCAGGCGGCGGTGTTCGAGGCGGCGGGCTGGTCCACGCTCGGCCCGGTGGCCATGAACTGCGCCGCGCCCGATGAGGGCAACATGTATCTGCTCTCCCGCATCGCCCGGCCCGACCAGGTGCAGCAGTTCCTAAAGCCGATGATCGACGGGGAGCGCCGCAGCGTGTTCGCGATGACCGAACCAGACGGCGCCGGCAGCGACCCCGGCCAGCTGAAGACGCGCGCCGTGTTCAACGGCAATGACCACGAGATTTCCGGCCTGAAATGGCTGATCACCGGGGCCAATGGCGCGAAGACCTGGATCATCATGGCCAATGTCGAGCCCAATGCCCACGGCCCGCATGGCCCCACGCTGTTCCTCACCGAAGGCGACACGCCGGGCATCCACATCGACCGGGTGATGGATTCGATGGACCGCAACTATGTCGAAGGCCATTGCGTGGTGCGCTTCGAAGGCCTGCGGCTGGGGCCGAGCCAGATCCTCGGCGAGATCGGCTCGGCCTTCCGCTATGCCCAGATGCGCCTTGCCCCGGCGCGGCTGACCCACTGCATGCGCTGGCTGGGCGCGGCGGCGCGCTGCCAGCATATCGCGCTGGAACATGCCCGGGTGCGCACCGCCTTCGGCAAGCCGCTGCTCCAGCACCAGGGCGTCAATTTCATGCTGGCCGACAACGAGATCGCCCTGCACCAGGCAAGGCTGGCCATCCGCCACGTCGCCTGGCTGCTCGACAACGGGGTGCGCGCCCGCCACGAGAGCAGCATCGTCAAGGCCAGCGTGTCGGAGGAACTGTTCAAGGTGGCGGACCGCTGCGTGCAGATCCTGGGCGGCATCGGCGTGACCAGCGAGACGGTGGTGGAGATGATCTTCCGCGACATGCGGCCCTTCCGCCTCTACGACGGGCCGACCGAGGTCCACAAATATGCGATCGCCACCCAGCTCGAGCGGCAGGGCAGCGCCTTCACCGATCCGGTCGGCTGGTGATCAGAATGTGAGGCCGGTGGCGGCGGCGAGATCGGCGAGCGCCTGGGCCTCGCCGGTCACCTTGATGGCGGTCATGCCCAGCTGCGCCGCCGGCTTGCAGTTGATGCCAAGGTCATCGAGATAGACGCAGGCCGCCGGTTCCACGCCCAGCGCCTCGCACATCATCAGATAGATGCGCGGATCGGGCTTCCGGAGGCCCACCTTCGCGCTTTCGATGACATGGTGAAACTCGGCGAGGATATGCTTCACGCTGGGGCCCCAGCCGATATCCTCCTCGCTCGCCACGTTGTTGGTGATGCAACCGACCTGGAACGCCGCCTTGCAGGCCCTGAGCGCCGCCACCATACCCGGCCGCACATCGCCGGCCAGCAACGGCAGCACATCACCGCCCGGCACGTCATGGCCCAATGCCAGGGCTTCAGCGCGGAACGCGGCATCAAAAGCGGCGGTGCTGATCTCGCTGCGCTCCAGCCGCGCCCAGGCGTTGGTATCGGGATTGGTGGCGTTCACCGTGCGGATGAAGCCCAATGGCAGCCCACGCTGCGCCTCATAACGGGCGAAGGCCTCGAACGGCGAGGAGGTGATGACGCCGCCGAAATCGAAAATCACCGCCCGGATCGTCATGTCATCCCCCGCTTCTGCCCGGCGGGCGATCAGATCGAGAAGCTGGAGCCGCAGCCACAGCCAGAGGCGGCATTGGGGTTCTTCACCTCGAAGGCCGCCGCGCCGATCTTTTCGACATAATCCACCTCGGCGCCGGCCACGAACGGCAGGCTGTCGGGATCAATCAACATGGTGACACCGTCGGTTTCGATGGCCACGTCATCGGCGCCCGCCGCTGGTTCGAGGCCGAAGCGATACTGAAAGCCGGCGCAGCCGCCGCCATCAACGGCAAGGCGCAACATGAGTCCGGGTTTGCCCTGGCGCGCCGCGATCCAGGCGACGCGGGCGGCAGCCGCCGGGGTCAGGCGCGGCAGGAGGGCATCAGTGTCCATGCCTGCTATTTAGGGACTGCAGTCCTCCGCGGCAAGCCGGCGGACGTCCTCAGCGGCCGATGCGCGGGGTCCAGGTGCGACCGCCGGCCATCACGGCATCCTCGGCAGACGCCGGCACCAGCACCGGGGCATAAGGCTCGTTGTTGGCGATGTTGGTCGGAGCAATCACGGTGGCGCGGGTACGGATCGGCGCGTCGAGGCCAAAGCTGGCCAGATCGAGGAAGGGCTGCGGATCGAGCGGGCGGCCATCGAGGCGGATTTCGAAATGCAGGTGCGTGCCGGTCGAGCGGCCGGTGGAGCCCATGCCGCCAATCACCTGGCCCTGGCGGATCACATCGCCTTCACGCACGTGGAAACGCGACATGTGGCCATAACGGGTTTCCATGCCATTGCCGTGATCAACCACGACCACCTTGCCATAGCCAGCCCACCAGCCGGCGCGGACCACGACGCCATCGGCGGCGGCATGGATGGAATCACCGGTCTTGCCGGTCAGATCGAGGCCGGCGTGGAAGGCGCCACCGCCGTGGAAGGGATCGCGGCGATAGCCGAAATCGGAGGACTGGCTGGGCTGCGCCACCGGCAGGAAGGCCGGGATCCGGGCGAAGCTGGCCGCCAGCCGGGCGCGCCTGGCGGCGTCATCGGCCATGGCGCGCACCTGCGGATCGGTCACGGAAATGAACGGGCCGCCCAACGACTGGCGAACGCTGCCATCACGAAGGCCGGTGTCGCGGGCCGCAAGAAACCGCTGCGGATCAAGGCCGAGCCGCTGCAGCAGCGCTTCGGCGCGGGCAGCACCGGCTGGCGCGGCGCCAATCAGCGCGGCCACCGGCTCGGCATGACGCGGCAGCATGCGCGACAGCGTCGCGGCATCGCTCTTCTCGCTGGCCAGGGCATCGAGGAAGGCGCGGCGGGCCTGGGCGATCACGCCCGGAGCGAAACTGGCATGATCGTCGACGGCAACGCTGGCGACCGCGGCATCAACCGACACTGCCTCGGCAGCCGGCGCAGCAGCCGCCGTAACGGCGGCCGCCACCAGCGCCAGTCCGGCGCGCACGATCTTGAAGTTCCGCTTCGACATGGGCAGCTGGCGACCTTCATTCTGCAGGAGGCAGCCAGGCAACACGGCGTCCCATTGTCGGCCGCAAGGTGGCCGGCGTGGGCATCACGTTGACTGAATGTCCCCTCGTCAGCGGTTTACGCAGCTGACACGACGGTTTGAAGCAGCGCCCCCCGCCAGCGACAACCCGGCGTTCGACCCGCAGCGGTCAGCCGTTGGGCGCAGGCGATGAGTTGTGACAGGCGCCTTGCCGAATGGTGAAACCTGTTATCCGGGCGGCCGTATCTACCCCTGCTGGAGGGCCCATGCGGCGGCCCGGCCGGGCGATTCCCCTCCCCCGTCCGGGCCGATTCTGCCTTCAGGCAAGCGCTTGCGCGGCGGCCAGCACCTCTTCGGCGTGGCCCGGAACCTTCACCTTGGGCCACACCCGCGCCACGCGGCCATCGCGGCCGATCAGGAAGGTGGCGCGCTCGATGCCCATGTATTTCTTTCCATACATGGATTTTTCCACCCACACGCCAAAGGCCTCGGTAACGGCGCCTTCGTCGCTGCCCAGGGCCACGGTCAGGCCATGCTTATTGCGGAACTTGGCATGGGCGGCGACCGAATCGCGGCTGATCCCCACCACCGCCGTGTCGGCCGCATCGAACTGCGCCTGCAGGGCTGAAAAGGCCTTGCCCTCGGTGGTGCAGCCGGGCGTGTCGTCCTTGGGATAGAAATACACCACCAGCTTGCGGCCAGCGAAATCGGCAAGGCTGATCGGGCCGGCATCGCCGGCAAGGCTGAACGCGGGGGCGACATCGCCGGGCTGGGGCATGCTCATGACTCTAGTCCTTTCAGGCTGAGAATTTCCGCCCATGCCACGCGCACCAGCCCCTTGGCGACGCCAAGCTGCGTCTGTGCGGCGGCGAAATTTGCCGCACCCAGGAGCCGAACCAGCAGCTGGCTGACCGGAGCGGGCAGGGTTTCGGGCACCCGCGCGCCGGCAAACAGCAGGCGCAGCCAGACAAGGAAGCGGCTGAGCACGTCGTGGGATTCCACCAGTTCGGGTGGCAGCTGGCCGGCCGCCACAAGCGCGGCAATGGCGTGCGGCAGTTCGGGGTGCAGGCCCTGGCTAGTAGCAAGCTGCTGGAAATGCACCAGGAACTCCAGATCGACGAGCCCGCCCGGCGCCAGCTTGACATCAAAGCGCCCCTGCGCCGGCTTGGCCGCTGCCATCTCGGCGCGCATGGCCAGCACCGACTTGCGCAGCGCCTCGATGTCGCGCGGACGGGTGAGCACGGCCGCAATCGCTGCCGTTGCTGCCGCCGCCGGCCCGGCCACCACCCGCGCTCGGGTCAGCGCCATATGCTCCCAGCTTTCGGCCTCCTCGGTCTGGTAGCGCAGGAAACTCTCCACCGACAGCGCCAGATTGCCCTTGGCGCCCCAGGGCCGCAGCCGCGTGTCCACCTCGTACAGTGCGCCGGCCGCGGTCGGCACCGACAGCGCAGTGACCAGCCGGGCCGCCAGCCGGTTGAAATACTGGCTGGCCGGCAGCGGCCGGGCACCGTCAGACATGGTTTCATGATGGCCGGTGAACAGGAAGACGAGATCGAGATCGGAGGCATGGGTCATCGCCCGTCCGCCGTGGCGGCCCAGCGCCAGCACGATCAACTCGCCGCCCGGCACCCGGCCATGGGCGTGCGCATACTCGTCCGCCACGGCCGGCAACAGCACGCGCACCGCGGCATCGGCACAATCGGCGAGGCTGCGGCCCACCACCAGCGGATCGGCAAGGCCCTCGACGAGCTGGGCGCCGAGCTGGAAGCGCAGCTCCGCCGTCCAGCGCCGCACCCGGTCGAGCACGTCCTCCAGCGTTGCAGCGCCCTGGCACAGGCTAGCGAGCTGGGTGGTCAGCGCCTCGGCGTCGGGCAGCGGGGCAAAGGCATCGGGCGACAACATCACGTCGAACAAGGCCGGATCGCGGGCCAGCGCCTCGGCCAGCACCGGCGTGATGCCAACCAGGTTGCCGAGCAGGCCAACAAGGCGCGGGTTGGCGCGCAGCAGGGCAAAGAACTGCACGCCGGCCGGCAGCGCCGCCAGCAGGCCATCCAGCCGCGCCGCCGCCAGGGCCGGATCGGCCGCCGCTGCCAG
>NZ_WMHO01000118.1 GCF_010994245.1 Sandarakinorhabdus rubra | reverse complement strand
ATGCTCGCCTGCGGTGCGCCCGAAGGCCAGCGACAGCCCCAGTTCTGCCGCCATCAGCCACAGGAACGCCGTGCCGCCCATCACCGCCCGCCCCGCCGTGTCGAGCGGCCGGCGGGCCAGCAGCCGCCGGCACCACCACCAGCTTGCGGCCAGCATGACGGGCAGCTCCACAGCCACCGCCGCCAGTTCGCCGATAGCGGGCGCCAGCCACAGCGTGCGGATGGTGCCGAGCGCAAAGCCGACGGCAAACACGCCGGCGAAATAGCGCAGTCCAAGATTGAGGCCGGCCATGCCGATCCTGTTAGCACATTGAACTTGCCAAAGCGCGGTGCGCGCGCAAAAGCCGGAACAGGAGCCCGCAGAGCCGCCCCATCATGCCCTGGCTGTTCACCCTCTTCCTTGCCATCCATGTCGGTGCCGGCGTGGTGGCGCTCACCAGCTTCTGGGGGGCGGTGGTCACCCGCAAGGGCGGGCCGGCGCACCGGCGCTGGGGGTTCGTGTTTTCGGCGGCCATCTACACGGCAGCAAGCCAGGCGCTGGGCATGGGCGCGCTGTCCCTCGTGTGGCCGCTGGCCATGCATCCGCAATTGACCGACGAGGTCCTCTATCGCGGCATGTTCGGCACGATGATGGTCTATCTCGGGCTGCTGGCCATCTCGATGACGCGCTATGGGCTCGTCATGGTCGCCAACCGGCGTGACCACGCGGGCAACCGCCACTGGTCCATGCTGGCCGTGCAGGGCGTCACCATGGTGGCGGCCGGCATCTGCCTCGTGCATGGCCTCTATCTCTTGAACCGCAATGGCCCGGTGATGGAGCCCATCCTGATGGTGATGGTCTCGCTGCTGGGATTCGGCACCACCACCACCTATTTCCGCTACATCTTCGCCGCGCCGGCTTCTCCCCGCGCCTATATCCCGGAGCATTTCAAGGCCATGGTGGCCACGGGGATCGCCGCCTACACCGCCTTCCTGTCGGTGGGCCTGATCGAGATGTTCCCGGCACACGCCTTCAACCCGATGATCTGGGCGATCCCGTCGATCTTCGGCATGGCGATCATCATCCATTATCTCAGGCAATATCGCCCGCAGGCCAAGGCCCAGCCGGCCGAATAGTCAGTCCCCAGGCCGCTCTGCATCGAGAGCGGCGTCAAGGGCGGCAAACGTCTCCTCGATGTCCTTCAGGTGCGGCCGTTCGGCGGCCACGATGGCGCGGAAGGCCTCGCGGCGGATGCCGACCAGCGTTTCCGCCGTTGGCTGGTTGCGCTCCGGCAGGCTGGAGACAACCAGATCGATCATCCGTTCGGCGCCGTGCAGGCGGCCCCATAGATAGTCATGCTCGCGATAGGCGCGGCTGAAGAAGGCGCCGAACGCCCGGAACAGCGCGCCCTTCAGCTGCCGCCCGCCGACGCCGGCCAGCGCCATGCAATCATCCGGGCTCACCCGGTCCACCTTGATCTCGTCCAGCTCGTCCATGCCGCCATCGGCGATCAGCGGCAGGATGGCGATGTCGAAGAAGGGAAAGCCCAGATAGCCCGACAGCAGATCGCGGCGCAGCCGGCGCGGCAGACCGCTCATCAACGCCACCAGCCGGGTGTCGCTGGTTTCGTCCAGCGCCCTCAGATCGAGTGCTTCAGACATCGCCGTCAGCGCCGCGGCCGGATCCTCCAGCGCCAGCGCGCAGGCGGCGCGTGTCTCCGCCCCGAGCCGGTGGACATGGCTGCGCACCACGTGCGGCCCCAATATGTCGTGCAGCCCCGCCTTCACCACGCCCAGCCGGGCCGCGTTGACATCATCGGTACCGACCAGCGCCATGTTCACCCGCCGGATCAGGAAGCGCAGGCGGCGGATTCGGAAATCCAGATCATGCTGGCGCAGGAACAGCACGTGCGCCGATCCGGCGCCGCCCTTCGCCGTCGCGGCTTCCGGCGGGGCCAGGCCGGCGGCGTTGACATGGCGCCACAGCGCGCGGCGCACCGCCTCTTCCGGCAGGCCGCCGGCTGCCGCGATGCGTGCAGCCAGCGCATCCATCACGGTCGCCATCTTCAGCCGCCCATAGGCACCATAGGCAAAGCCGGCGCCGCGCGCCGCCTCGCTGTTCATGCGGCTGCGCCAATCGGCAAGCCGCGCCACGGTCGGCGAGAACAGCAGCAGCCGCATGCCGATCGCCGCATCGATGGCGGCATCCACCTGCGGGATCATGCCGATTACGATGTGGCGCAGGCGGCGGGCCCGGTTGGACAGCGCGGCGATGGTGTCCAGGCTGTCCCGGATCGGCTGCTGGCGCGGAATGTCGGCCAGGCTGCGCAAGATGGTGGCGAAGAAGCCCGGCGGCTGGTCCTGGCCTTCGCCGGGATCGTGCATGCCGGGCTTGGGATCGAGATAGACGAAGCGGCGATCGACTTCGCGGTGGGCCGGGCGCCGCCCCAAGGCCGCCAGTGCCGGGCCGAACGGCCGGTTGTCGAGCACGGCGCCATCGATCAGGTCCACCCGCTCCGGTTCGGCGCGGCCGGGCAGGATGCGGGCCAGGAAGGCCTCGCGTCCCGGCCAGCCGGCGGCATGGCGGTGCAGCAGCGTATCGATCTCGCCCACCCGGGCCGGCGGGAAGGCGCCGGGGAAGCTGGCGGTGGCGCGGGCGGCAAACACCAGCTCAGGCGTCTCGCCAACATGGCGTTCCTCGCCATCGCCCGGGCAGGTGAAGCCGATCACCAGCCGATGCTCGGGCTCGGTCACCAGTGCCGGGCTGTGGATCGCCAGCCGCTGCGGCGCGCCGTGATAATCGGTCACCGTCACGAACAGGTCGAACGGATGCAGGCGCGGCACCAGCGGCGGCGTCTGCTCACCGGTCTGCATTGCCATGAAGGCATCGAACAGCAGCTCGGAAAAGGCGCCGCCGGAGAAGGGCGGCTTGAACCAGCGGCTGCGCATGAAGCGGGACAGTTTCTTCTGCACCTCGGCATGGGCGGCCACCTCGGCCCGGTCCTCTGCGGCCAGCCCGCGTCGGCGCACCCACCACACCAGCGGGATGGCCCACAGCTTGGACAGCGGCCGCGAGGCGGCTGCGGGGTCGAGCAGCCGGTCGGAATCGGCGCCGTCGAGCCACAGCGTACGGATCTGGTCGAGATCATGGCCCTCCACCAAGGCCCGGGCCAGCAGCACGCCGTTGATGCCGCCCGCGGACGCGCCGGCAACAATGTCGCAGATCACCCTGAGATCAAGGCCGGGAATGGCGTCCAGTAGCGCCTGGTAGACCATCTCGCTGTCCCGCGCCGGGGGCAGTGGCGGGGCATCGACCGGATGATGCCGGCGCATCGAGGCGCGGGCAAGCTTCCACACTTCCTTGGTGAGGCCATGCATGTAGACGGCAAGGCTGACCCCGCCATAGCAGACCAGTGCGAGGCGAAGCTCCTTGGTCTGCACGCGCTCTCCCTTCCGCCCGCCAGTCTAGCAACGCGGCAACCATCGGCAAGTGCGGGAGAATTCGTAATCCGGCAGGCGCCGGTTACTCAGCGTTTGATGCTGGCGGCTTCCACCACGATGTCGAACGCGGTGGTCAGGCCCTTCACGAAGGCGCCCCGTTCCACGTTCACATATTCGTCGAGCGCGTGGGCGCGGAAGCCGCCGCCGCCGGCCGACAGGGTGATGGCCGGCACGCCCAGGCTGATCGGGATGTTGCTGTCGGTGGACGAAGCGGTGAGGTTGGCGTCATAGCCATTGGCGGTCAGCACCTTGGCGGCGGCCTGCACCAGCGGGTCGCTCGCTGGCGTGTTGCCGGCCGGCCGGTCGCCGATCAGTTCCGGCACGGCGCTGATCTTGCCAAAACGCGTGTCGCGCGCGGCATTCTCGGCGGCCACGCTGGCCTCGATGATCTTCAGGAACTGGTCTTCCACCGCCTTCAGGTTGGCCGGCGAGGCCGAGCGCATGTCGAACTCGGCGGTGATCGTGTTGGGGATCGAGTTGACCGAGGTGCCACCCGACACGACCGAGGCGGCATAGGTGGTCTTCACGTCGGTGGGGATCGGGATCTTGTACATGCCGCTCGCCGTGTCGGCAAAGGCCACCATCGGGTTGACCAGGCCGAAGGCGCCATAGCTGTGGCCGCCGGGGCCCTTGAAGGCGACGCGGTAGCGCTTGGAGCCGACCGCGGTGTTGGTGATGCGCCCGACAGTGGAGCCATCGAAGCTGATGAAATCGCCCACGCGGGCCTTCAGCGGGCTCTTCGAGAACAGGTAGCGCACGCCGCGCAGGTCGCCCTGGCCTTCCTCGCCGACATTGGCGACGAAGATGATGTCGCGCGCCGGCACCAGCTTGCCGGCATCCATGGCGCGCACGAAGGCGAGCAGCGCTGCCACCGTCACCGTGGTGTCGCCGATGCCCGGCGCGTGCAGCGTATCGCCCTCGCGGCGCACCTTGATCGGCGTGCCGGGCGGGAACACGGTGTCGAGGTGGGCGGCGACCATCAGCGCCTTGGCGGCGCGGTCCTTGCCGGGGCGGGTGCCGATAACGTTGCCGATCTCGTCGATGTGGACATTCTCCAGGCCCAGCGCCTTGAACTTCTCGAACACGCGCTGAGCGCGGGCGGCCTCGTTGAAGGGCGGCGCCGGGATTTCCGTCAGCTCGATCACCTCGGCGACCGTGGTGTCATAATCGGCCGCGATCTTCGCATGGGCGGCCTTGATGGGGGCCGACTGGGCAAGGGCCGGGGCGGCGGTGGCGAGGAGCAGGGAGAGGAGGATGGTGCGCATGGCGGCAGCTTCTGGCATGGCAGAAAAGGAGATGCAACTTGCGCTTGCCGGGCCAGCACCGCGCCCTTAATGTTCCATTTCTGTTCTGAAAGGTCGGTAATGGCGAAGGGCAAGACGCGCTATGTGTGCCAGGCCTGCGGCGCGGTGGCGGCGCGTTGGGCGGGCCAGTGCGCGGACTGCCGGGAATGGAACACGCTGGCCGAGGAAGCAGCACCGGTCTTCACGCCGTTCGCTGCCAAGCAGTCGCTGCAAACGGGCGGGCGCCGCATCGCGCTGGAAAGCCTGGCCGACGAGGTGGCGCTGCCGGCGCGGCTGTCGACCGGCATGGACGAGCTTGACCGCGCGCTGGGCGGCGGGCTGGTAGCGGGCAGCGTCACGCTGATCGGCGGTGATCCCGGCATCGGCAAGTCCACCCTGCTGCTGCAGGCGGCTGGCAAGATGGCGCGCAGTGGTGCCGGCGTCGCCTATGTGTCAGGCGAGGAGGCGGCCGATCAGGTGCGGCTGCGCGCGCGGCGGTTGGGGCTGGCCAAGGCCCATGTGGCGCTGGCCGCCGAAACCAACGTGCGCGACATTCTCACCACGCTCACCGGCATGGCGACGGCGCCCGGCCTCGTCATCATCGATTCCATCCAGACCATGCATTCGGACACGCTGGAAGGCGCGCCGGGCACCGTCTCGCAGGTCAGGGCCTCGGCGCAGGAGCTGATCCGCTATGCCAAGCTGTCGGGGGCAGCGCTGATCCTGGTCGGCCACGTCACCAAGGACGGACAGCTGGCGGGCCCGCGCGTTCTCGAGCACATGGTCGATACCGTTCTCTATTTCGAGGGCGAGCGCAGCCACCAGTATCGCATACTCAGGGCCGTCAAGAACCGCTTCGGCGGCACCGACGAGATCGGCGTGTTCGCCATGGGCAGTGAAGGGCTGGAACAGGTGGCCAACCCGTCCAGCCTGTTCCTCACCAGCCGCACCGAGGGCGCGAGCGTGACCGGCGCAGTGGTGTTCCCGGCGCTGGAGGGCACGCGGCCGGTGCTGTGCGAGATCCAGGCGTTGGTGGTGCGGGTGCCGTCGGGCGCCACGCCGCGCCGCGCCGTGGTGGGCTGGGATTCGGGGCGGCTGGCCATGCTGCTGGCCGTGCTGGAAGCGCGCTGCGGCCTCGCCTTCGGGGGCCACGAAGTCTATCTGAATGTCGCCGGGGGCCTCAGGATTGCCGATCCGGCGGCCGATCTGGCGGTGGCCTGCGCGCTGGTTTCGGCACTGACCGACCGGCCGCTGCCCGGCGATGCCGTGGCCTTTGGCGAGGTCGCGCTGTCGGGCGAACTGCGTGCGGCCGGCCTTGCGTCCCTGCGTCTCAAGGAAGCCGCCAAGCTGGGCTTTGGCCGCGCCTTCGTGCCGGAGTCCGGGGGCGATGCAAAGGGGTCCGGGCCGATCAGCGTCGCCGGCTTCCGCACGCTGGGCGCGCTGGTCGATCACCTGGCGCGCGCGGACTGATGGTGCGACGTTTGCGGTTTGCAGGCCGGCCCGGTTCGGGTTAGGCGCTGGCCCATGGCGTTTTTCTCCGATCTTGCCGCCTTCGACTGGCTGGTGCTGCTCATTGTCGGCAGCACTGCGCTGATCGGCCTGATGCGCGGCTTCATTGCCGAGGTGGCCAGCCTGGCCGCCTGGATCGCCGGATTTGTCGCAGTGCGCCTGTTCCACGCGCCGGCGCGCGCCGCCTTCCTGGAGGCCAGCGACAGCGAGATGCTGGCCGCCATCGCCGCCGTGCTGGTGCCGTTCCTCGTCGCGCTGCTGGCGGTCAGGCTGCTGGGCGGGCTGCTGGCGCGCACTGCGAAGGACAGCGTGGTCGGCCCGTTCGACCGGCTGCTGGGGCTGGGCTTCGGGCTGGTCAAGGGCGTGCTCGCTGCCGGGCTCATGTTCCTCATCATCACGCTGGCCCTGAAGCTGGTGCCGGGCGAGGGCGAGCGGCCGCGCTGGCTGGCCGAGGCAAAGACCCGGCCCACGCTGGCGCTGGTGGCCAGTGCCATGGTCGCTTATGTCGGCGATCTGTGGCGCGAGGAGGTGGGCGATGTGGCTGCCGAACCCGGAGACGACCCGCACGCCGGCCTGCCAGGCCCCAGCCGCGATGAAGACGGCTATCGCCCCGAAGACCGCCGCTCGCTGGACCGCCTGCTCGACAAGCAGGAACAAGAAACGCCGTCGACGCCGATATGAGCATCCGCCTCTACAACACCGCCATCCGCGCCAAGCAGGATTTCGTGCCGATCAACCCCGATCGGATCACCCTCTATGTCTGCGGCCCCACCGTCTATGGCCGCGCCCATATCGGCAATTTCCGCCCGGCCGTGGTGTTCGACGTGCTGCAACGTCTGCTGCGCCACACCTATGGCCCGGACAAGCTGGTCTATGCCCGCAACATCACCGACATCGACGACAAGATCATCGACAAGGCGCGGGCCGAAGGCGTGGCGATCGACACGATCACCGAACGCTATGAGGCGCTCTATCTCGAGGATGCCGCCACGCTGGGCGTGGAGCGGCCCGATCTCCACCCGCATGCCACCAGCGCCATTCCCGCCATGGTGGCGATGATCGAGGCGCTTGTGGCCAAGGGTCACGCCTATGCGGCCGAAGGCCATGTGCTGTTCGATGTCGGCTCTTATCCGTCCTACGGCAGCCTGTCGCGCCGGCCGCTGGACGAGATGATTGCTGGCGCCCGGGTCGAGGTGGCCCCCTACAAGAAGAGTCCCGCCGATTTCGTGCTGTGGAAGCCCTCGACGAAGGATCAGCCGGGCTGGCCCTCGCCCTGGGGCCGCGGGCGCCCCGGCTGGCACATCGAATGCTCCGCGATGATCGCCGAAAGCCTGGGGACAACCATCGACATCCATGGCGGTGGCATCGACCTGACCTTCCCGCACCACGAGAATGAATGCGCGCAGAGTGCCTGCGCCCATGATGGCGTCGCCCTCGCCAATATCTGGATGCACAATGGCTTCCTGAACTTCGGCGGCGGGGAGAAGATGTCGAAGTCCCTCGGCAATGTGCAGAGCGTCGCTGACCTGACCGCCGACGGCTGGAGCGGCGACGAACTGCGCCTCGCCCTGCTGTCTGCCCAGTACCGCCAGCCGCTGACCTGGGATGAGAGCCTGCTGGCCCAGGTGCGCGCCCGGCTCGACCGCTGGTTGCGGCGGCTGGGCGACGTGCCGAAGGGGCCACGCCCGCCGCCGCCGCCGGGCGTGGTCGAC
>NZ_WMHO01000117.1 GCF_010994245.1 Sandarakinorhabdus rubra | reverse complement strand
CGAACGGGTTCGGCGCGCAGCAGTGCGCGCCGCCCCGCCGGCCGATCTTGCGCCTGTCGGCGCGCGGCCCGCGCGCTCGCGGCGCTGCGATTCAGCCAGCCCGCTCCAGCATCATCAGCTTGATCTCGGCGATGGCCTTGGCCGGGTTCAGGCCCTTCGGGCAGACGTTCGCGCAGTTCATAATGGTGTGGCAGCGATAGACGCGGAACGGGTCTTCCAGCGCGTCGAGCCGCTCGCCGGTCATCTCGTCGCGGCTGTCGGCCAGCCAGCGATAGGCCTGCAGGAGGATGGCAGGGCCCAGGAACTTGTCGCTGTTCCACCAATAGGACGGGCAGGCGGTTGAGCAGCAGGCGCACAGGATGCACTCGTAGAGGCCATCGAGCTGCTCACGCTCTTCCGGGGACTGGATGCGCTCCTCGCCCGACGGGGCCGGCGTGACGGTCTGCAGCCAGGGCTTGATCGAGGCATACTGGGCATAGAAGTGCTTGAAATCAGGGACCAGGTCCTTGATCACCTCCATGTGCGGCAGCGGCGTGATGACCACCTCGCCCTTCACCTCCTCGATAGGCTTGGTGCAGGCCAGCGTGTTGCTCCCATCGATGTTCATCGAGCAGGACCCGCAAATGCCTTCCCGGCACGAGCGGCGGAAGGTGAGCGTCGGATCGACCTCGTTCTTGATCTTGATCAGCGCATCCAGAACCATCGGCCCGGTGGCATCGAGATCGAGCGCATAGGTGTCATAGCGCGGGTTCTCGCCATCGTCCGGATTCCAGCGATAGACCTTGAAGCTCTTGGTGCGTGCCGCCCCGGCCGGCGCCGGGTATGACTTGCCGGTGCCCTTGATGACGCTGTTCGGGGGAAGAGAGAATTCCGCCATGGGTCAAGCCTTCAAACCAGATTGCAATTGGGATTGCGGCCCGCCTGTGCCCGCAACTGGCGGACATAGTATTGGGCCATCTGCGCGGCACGGCGCTGCTCGGAAGCCGGCAAAAGGGTGCCCAGATCCTGCGCCCAGCCCTCACTGCAGCTGGCCTCCCGTCGGGCCGTGGCCGTACAATCCATGAGGCGACCAAAGGCTTGGCGCCAAGTTTCGAACTCCCGCCGGTTCATGACCGCACCGTGGCCAGGTACCAAACGAGTAAATCGCGCCGCACTGATCCCGTCGAGTGCAGCGCGCCAGCCGGTCGGACAGGCCGTGTCGAGGAACGGAACCGGCAACGTGACCAGATCGCCAGCGATCAGCGTGCCGGTCTGCTCATCAATCAGCCAAAGATCGCCGGCCGTCACAGCGCTGTGGGCCAGGTGAACATCGATCCGACGACCAGCCAGCTTCAGTCGCTGGTTCTCGCCCACCACCACATCGGGACGCAAGGCAACACCATTGGCCGTGGTGGCAATATCCGCGCGGACTTCGTCCACGAGATCGGCTGGCACCTGGCCGGCCGCCAAGGCTGCTTCGGCATCGTGGGCACTTTTGGCGAGGAAGTCCTTCAGAGCGCCATCGATCGCATTGCTGGCATAGACTTTGAGACCCGGTACCGCCGAGCGCAGGCGCGGGTTGCCGCTGACATGATCGAGATGCCAATGCGTGTTGATGACCGCGACAATGGGCTGCCGCAGCTGTGCAGCGGCCGCCAGTATGCGGTTGCTGTGCGTGCTGTGGCGACCGGTATCAACCACCACCAGCCCCGCGTCCCCACGCAGCACAATGCTGTTGCCATCAGGCTGGTGTCCCGGGGCGAATTCACCGGCCAGCAGCACCACTCCCGAAGCCAGGCGGCGAGCGGTCACGGCGGCCTGGGCCGGCAGCGCTGCCGCTGCCATGATCAAGCCCGCCGTCACGAGGCGCAGCCGCTGCCTCATCTCAATAGGTCCGCGCCTTGGGCTTGATATACTCGATCTCGTCCGACAGCGTGTAGGTGTGCACCGGGCGCTTGGCGAGTTCGACCGCGCCATCGCGGAACCAGCCAAGGCTGTGTACCATCCACTGGTCGTCGTCTCGGTTCGGGAAATCCTCGTGCATGTGAGCGCCGCGGCTTTCGTGGCGGCTGCGCGCCATGTGCATGGTGAGCACGGCCTGACCGATCATGTTGTCGAGTTCCAGCGTCTCGATCAGATCGGTGTTGAACACCATCGAACGGTCGGCGGTGCCGATATCGGCCATGCGCTGATAGACGGCGTCGATCTTCCTCACGCCTTCGTCGAGGATTTCGGAGGTGCGGAACACGCCGGCGTTGGCCTGCATCGTCTTCTGCATGGCCAGCCGGATTTCCGCCGTGGTGCTGCCGCCCTTGGCGTGGCGGAAGCTGTCGAGGCGGCCCAGCGCAAAATCCGCATTGTCCTTGGGCAGCGCGGCATGGCCGGCGTTCGCCTTCTGGATCGCGGCCACCCGGTGCGCCGCCGCCCGACCGAACACCACGAGATCGATGAGGCTGTTGGAGCCGAGGCGGTTGGCACCGTGCACCGACACGCAAGCGGCTTCGCCCACCGCGAACAGGCCGGGCACCACCTGGTCAGGGTTGCCATCCTTCAGGGTGACGACCTCACCGTGATAGTTCGTAGGGATGCCGCCCATGTTGTAGTGCACGGTCGGCACCACCGGGATCGGCGCCTTGGTCACGTCCACGCCAGCGAACACCTTGGCGGTTTCCGAGATGCCGGGCAGGCGCTGGGCCAGCACGGCGGGATCGATGTGATTGAGGTGCAGGTGGATATGGTCGCCCTCGGCGCCCACACCCCTGCCCTCGCGGATTTCCATCGCCATCGAGCGGGAAACGACGTCGCGGCTGGCAAGATCCTTGGCCGAAGGGGCATAGCGCTCCATGAAGCGCTCACCGGCCGAATTGGTGAGATAGCCGCCCTCCCCGCGCGCGCCCTCGGTGATCAGCACGCCGGCGCCATAGATGCCGGTGGGGTGGAACTGCACGAACTCCATGTCCTGCATCGCAACGCCAGCACGGATCGCCATGCCGCCGCCGTCGCCGGTCGAGGTGTGGGCGGAGGTCGCCGAGAAATAGCAGCGGCCATAGCCGCCGGTGGCCAGCACCGTCTGGTGGCTGCGGAAGCGGTGGATGCTGCCATCTTCCATGTTGAGCGCTATCACGCCCCGGCACTCACCATCCACCATGATGAGGTCGATGGCGAAATATTCGATGTAGAAGTCGGTCGAGTACTTCAGGCTCTGCTGGTAGAGCGCGTGCAGCATGGCATGGCCGGTGCGGTCCGCCGCGGCGCAGGTGCGCTGCGCGGGCGGCCCGGCGCCCATGTTCTGCATCATGCCGCCGAACGGGCGCTGATAGATGCGGCCGGCTTCGGTGCGGCTGAACGGCACGCCGAAATGTTCGAGCTCGTAAACGGCCGCCGGTGCCTCGCGGCACAGATATTCGATGGCGTCCTGATCGCCCAGCCAGTCGCTGCCCTTCACCGTGTCATACATGTGCCAGGTCCAGTGATCCGGCCCCATGTTGCCCAGCGCCGCCGCGATGCCGCCCTGCGCCGCCACCGTGTGGCTGCGGGTGGGGAACACCTTTGTGATGCACGCGGTCTTCAGCCCGGCCTCGGCAATGCCCATGGCGGCGCGCAGGCCGGAACCGCCGGCGCCGACCACCACGGCATCATAGACATGATCGATGATCTGATAGGCTTCTGGCACGTCGACTTCCCAATCAATTCGCAGCAGCGGACAGCGCCACCTTGAGCACCGAGAACAGCGCCATGGCGGCCAGCGACACGGTGTAGAAATTCAGCGCCAGCATGGCGATGACGCGCTTTGACCCATGCAGATAGTCTTCCAGCATCACCTGCACGCCCAGCCGGAAATGCCAGAACACCGAAACGATGAGCAGGCACAGCGGCACGGCCACGATCGGCTGGCGCACCCACATCACCGCGCTGGCATAATCGAGGCTGGGCAGCCGCACGAGGCTGATGACAAACCACAGCACGAGGATCAGGCTGCCCACCGCGGTCACCCGCTGCAGCCACCAGTGATGCACGATGGCGCCACCGCCGGCACCAAGGCCGCGCACCCGCCCGAGTTGAGTCCCGTTCCCCATCTCAATAGCCTCCCGCCAGAATGAAGGCCCACAGGCCGGCAGTGGCAAGAAGGGAGAAGCCGAACGTCGCCTGCGCCATGCGCCGCGAGGTAACCAGGTCATAGCCCTCGCCGGCGTCCATGATGAAGTGGCGGATGCCGCTGCCCATGTGCTGGAACATCGACCAGGTGAGGCCAATGCCCACCGCCACGCCCAGCGGCGACAGCAAGAGGTCGAGGAAGAAGCGATAATAGGCCGGGCCGCTGGCCAGCGCCGCCAGCCACCAGGCAAAGATCAGCACCGCACCGAAGGCCAGCGCGTGCCCGGTGACCCGGTGCAGGATGGATACCGCCATGTGCACCCGCCATTTCCAGATGGTGAGGTGCGGCGAGAGCGGTCTTGCCGGCTGCACGGTCGGTCGAGAGGCCATTGATCCCCCTTGGCTTTTTCCTGTCGGAAGAAGCACGTGTCGTATCTATGCGGCGCCCTACATACCGCGCTGGCGCTGCGGTGCAACAGGCGCGACATGAAGGCCGCAGCACATCACCCGATCAACCGCACTGGATGAGGACGGTTCGCTCGAGGGCGGCATAGCGATGCACCAGCGCATCCCGGTAACGATCATCCGCCATCATGGCGAGAAAATGCTGGCGGCTGGGATAGCGCACCAGCAGCAGCCTGTCCCACTCCCCCTCCGGCGCATCGGCAGCGCCGATGAACACTTGCTCGCACGGTCCGCCATAGAGTACCTCGGCCTGGCTGACATCGCCGACCGCCACGGTGAAGGCCTGTTCGTAGCGGGCATAGGCCTCCTCGCCCGTGCAGGGCGCCATGCCCAGTTCCGGCGGATATTTCGCCGTTTCGTGGAACTTCAGCAGGTTCATCATCACCACCGGCCCGTCGCGGCCGGTGTCGCGCAGGCGCCGCACCTGCTCTCGCGTTGGATCGATGGCGGGATTGTGATTGGCGTGGGTTGGAATGGCCATTGGGGAGACTCGCAGTTGCCGGGGGAACGAGTTAGCATCGTCGCAAAGACCGCGAACGCCGGCAACACACTGGGGAGGACCACATGGCCACGCTTGCACCACTGGGCACGGACGTGCCGCTGGACGCCATCGATGTTTCGGACGCGACGCTCTATGCCACCGACAGCTGGCGGCCGGTGTTTGCCCGGCTGCGCGCCGAGGCGCCGGTGCACTTCCAGGCGAACAGCCCGTTCGGCCCCTATTGGTCGGTCAGCCGCCATGCCGACATCATGGCGGTCGAGGCACGGCCCGACATCTTCTCGTCCAGCCACGAGTTTGGCGGCATCACCATCCTCGACCTGTTCGACGAGTTCAACCTTCCGCAGTTCATCGCCATGGACCGGCCGAAACACTCCGAACAGCGCCGGGTGGTGGCGCCGGCCTTCGGGCCATCGGAAATCGCGCGCATGGCCACCAATGTCAGGATGCGCACCCAGGAGCTGCTCGACAGCCTGCCGGTGGGTGAGGAATTCGACTGGGTGGACCGTGTGTCGATCGAACTGACCACCCAGATGCTGGCCATATTGTTCGACTATCCGTGGGAGCGGCGCCGCGATCTCACCCTGTGGTCGGACTGGGGCGGCGACATCGAGGCGGCGATCAACCCGGCCACCAACCTCATCCGCCACCAGCACATGCAGGACATGACGCACGCGCTCGACGCCATCATGGCCGAGCGCAAGGCAAGGCCACCCAGCGGCGACCTCATCAGCCTGATGGCGCACAGCGATGCGATGGGGGACATGCCGTTCAAGGAGCGCACCGGCAACTATATCCTGCTCATCGTCGGCGGCAACGACACCACTCGCAACTCCATGTCGGGCATGGTGGAGGGCTTCAACCGCTACGATGGCGAATGGGCGCGTCTGGAGGCCGATCCCACCCTGATCCCCAACGCAGTGTCGGAACTGATCCGCTGGCAGACGCCACTCTCGCACATGCGGCGCACGGCGCTAAGCGATGCCGAGGTTGCCGGCGTGCCGGTCAGGAAGGGCGACAAGATCGTGCTCTGGTATATCAGCGGCAACCGCGACGAGGATGTGTTCCCGGATGCCGAGCGCTTCGATATCGGCCGGGCCAATGCCCGGCGTCACCTGTCGTTCGGGTTCGGCGTGCACCGCTGTGTCGGCGCCCGCCTGGCGGAGCTGCAGCTGTCGATCCTCATCGAGGAGTTGCTGGCGCGGCGGATCTTCCCGCGCCAGGTTGGCGCGCCTGAGTATGTCGCCCAGTCTTTCGTCCATGGCTTCAGGAAGCTGCCGGTGGTGCTGGAACGGCGCTGATGCCGAAGATCGACCCGGCCACCGTCCGCGCGTTCAGCGGTGATGCCTATCCGCCGCCCTATGGCGAGGCCATGGGGCAGCGCAGCTGGCAGCTGATCGGCCGGGCGGGCGGCCTCACCAGCTTTGGGGCCAATCTGATGACGCTGCAGCCCGGTGCCTGGTCCAGCCACCGGCACTGGCACAGCCACGAGGACGAGATGGTGGTGATGATTTCCGGCGAGGCGGTGCTGGTGGAGAACGAAGGCGAGACCGTATTGTGCCCCGGCGATATCGCCTGTTTTCCGGCCGGCGTTGCCAACGGCCATCATCTGCAGAACCGCTCGTCCGCCCCATGCAGCTTTCTGGCCGTGGGGCCCGACAGGGGCCATGTCGACGAATGCCACTATCCCGATATCGACCTCCATCTAGAACCCGGCGGCTTCCGGCCCAAGCGGACAAGCCCCGCGTGATGGCACGGCGCACGCTTCTGGCTGGTGGTGCCGCCAGCCTGCTGCCGTCACGTCTGCTGGCCGGCCCGCTGCCGCCAGGCAGGATGCTGCCGGGCGTGCGCCTCGTTGCCGATCATTCGGAAATGGTGCCGGTTGCTGGCGGGCGCATCCATGCGCGGGTCAACGGCGCGCTGGACGGTGGCCGACCGCCGGTGCTGTTCATTCACGGCGGGCCGGGCAGCGCGCATTGGGGCTGGCTCAACGCCACGGCGCTGGCCGGCGATCGCGCCGTGATCCTCTATGACCAGCTCGACTGCGGCCGTTCTGACACGCCCGGCGATCCGGTCAACTGGACAGTCCCGCGCTATCTTTCCGAGATCGAGGCCATCCGCAGCCACTTCGGCATCGCGCGCTGGCACGTGGTGGGCGGCAGCTGGGGCGGCACGCTGGGGCTGGAATATGGGGCGCAAAGGCCGGCTGCGCTGGCCAGCCTGGTGCTGCAATCGCCGCTGGTTGCGACCGCCCTGTGGCTCGCCGATGCCGCCCGGCTGAAGGCCGCGATGCCGGCCGCCGTGCGCGATCTGCTCGACCGCTGCGATACGCCCGGCGCCGCACCGGACGCCGATTGCCAGGCGGCCACCGATGCCTTCTATGCCCGCCATGTCCGCCAGAAACAGCCGCCGCCGGCCATTGCCGCCTATCGCGACGCGCTGCCGGTGCCCTTTGCCGCCAATCTCTACAACCATATGTGGGGCCGGGCCGAATTCACCTGCACCGGCACTCTGAAGGACTATGACGGCCGCGCGCTGCTACCGCGGCTCGATGGCGCGCGCACCCTGTTCGTGGCGGGACGGGACGACGAGGCAAGGCCGGCCACCGTGCGGGGCTTCGCCCGCACGGCCGGCGCCCGCTTCCAGCAGATCGATGATGCCGCCCACAGCATCATGAACGACAACCCGGCCGCCTATCTGGCCATGCTGCGCCAGTGGTTCAGCCAGACAGACGGCTGAGCCGCCGGTTTAGGCCGTCAATCGCTTGAAGGTGCCATAGCGCGGATTGTCGACCGCGCACTTCGCCAGTGCGACGCCCAGCAAGGCATCGACAAGGCCCGGCGTCTCGGTGCCCATGGTGCCGGCGCGCAGGGCGGCGCACAGTTCGCCGCGCAGTGCATCCAGCGGCCCGTCGTGGCCCAGCACGCCGGCCAGCAGGGCGCGCTCGCGCGCCTGCGGCTGTTGCG
>NZ_WMHO01000116.1 GCF_010994245.1 Sandarakinorhabdus rubra | reverse complement strand
GACTATTGGGCGGCCGGCGTGCGCCATATCGTGGCGCTGCGCGGCGACCCGCCGGCCGATCCGGCGGGCGGCCCGGCCCGCTTTGCCCCAGTGCCCGGCGGCCATGCCAGTGCCGCCGCGCTGGTCGAAGCGCTGAAGCGCCGCCATGATTTCGAGATTTCGGTGAGCTGCTATCCGGAGGTCCACCCTGAGGCGCGCAGCCCTGAGGCCGATCTCGATGCGCTGAAGGCCAAGGTCCATGCCGGCGCAAGCCGCGCCATCAGCCAGTTCTTCTTCGAGCCCGACATCTTCTTCCGCTTCCGTGACCGGGTGGCAGCGGCCGGGCTCGATATCGAGTTGGTGCCAGGGATCCTGCCAGTCAGCAACTATGCCAATCTGAAGCGCATGGCGGTCAGTTGCGGCACCCATCTGCCGGACTGGATGGGCCGGCTGTTCGACGGGCTGGATGACAAGCCGGCCGCCCGCCAGCTGGTGGCCGCCACCGTCGCCGCCGAAATGGCGCGTCGCCTTTATGCGGGCGGCGTGCGCCACTTCCACTTCTACACGCTCAACCGCGCCGAGCTGTCCTACGCCATCTGCCACCTTCTGGGCGTACGGCCAGCACAACAGGTGACCGCATGACCAGTCCTGGCGAAACACTGCGCGCCGCTGCCGGCACCCGCATCCTCATCAAGGATGGCCCCTATGGCACCGCCGTGCAGGACCTGGGGCTGAAGGCGGCCGATTATGCCGGCGAACTGCCGAGCAACTTCGACCAGAAAGGCAACAACGACCTTCTGAACCTCACCCGGCCCGCCGACATCGCCGGCATCTGCAACCGCTACATCGCTGCCGGCGCCGAACTGCTGGCCACCAACACATTCAACGCCAACCGCATCAGCCAGGCCGATTATGGCATGGAAGGCCGGGTGCGGGAGATCAACCTGGCCGCTGCGCGCGTCATCCGCGCCTGCGTCGATGCCGCCATCGCCGCCGATGGGCGCCCGCGCTGGGTGGCAGGCTCGCTGGGCCCGACCAACAAGACGCTGTCCCTCAGCCCCCGGGTCAGCGACCCCGGTTATCGCGAGGTGACGTTCGACGAGGTGAAGGGCGTCTATCGCGAGCAGATCGATGCGCTGCTCGAAGGCGGGGTAGACTTCATCCTCATCGAGACGGTGTTCGACACGCTCAACGCCAAGGCCGCCGCCTTCGCCGCGGCCGAGGCCGGCGATGCTCTGGGCCGCGACGTGCCGGTGATGCTGTCCATGACGCTCACCGATCTGTCGGGCCGCAACCTCAGTGGCCAGACGGTGGAGGCCTTCTGGCACTCGATCAAGCATGTGAAGCCGGTGGCTGTGGGGCTCAATTGCTCGTTCGGCGCCACGGAGCTCAGGCCGCACGTGCAGGCGCTGGCCAAGGTGGCCGATACCCTGATCCTCACCTATCCGAACGCCGGCCTGCCCAACGATCTGGGCGCCTATGACGAGCAGCCGGAGACCACGGCCGGCTTCATCCGGGGCTGGGCCGAGGAGGGGCTGGTCAACATCGTTGGCGGTTGCTGTGGCAGCACGCCGGCGCATATTGCGGCGATGGCCCGCCAGGTGGCGGGGCTGCCGGCGCGCGTCATCCCCCATCCCGAACCGGCGCTGCGCCTGTCGGGCCTCGAAGCGCACAGGTTCGCGGCGTGACGACTGCTGGTTTCATCAACATCGGCGAGCGCACCAACGTCACCGGCTCGGCGGCGTTCAAGAAGCTGATCCTGAATGGCGACTACACCGCTGCGGTTGAGGTCGCCCGGCAACAGGTGGAGAACGGCGCCCAGATCATTGACGTCAACATGGACGAAGGCCTGCTCGACAGCGAGGCCGCGATGGTCACCTTCCTCAACCTGATCGCCGCCGAGCCCGACATCGCGCGCGTGCCGGTCATGGTCGACAGCTCGAAGTGGAGCGTGATCGAGGCCGGGCTGAAGTGCCTGGTTGGCAAGGGCATCGTCAATTCAATCAGCATGAAGGAAGGCGAGGGGCCGTTCCTCGAACAGGCGCGCAAATGCCTGCGTTATGGCGCGGCGGTGGTGGTGATGGCCTTTGACGAGCAGGGCCAGGCCGACACCGCGGCGCGCAAGGTGGAGATCTGCGAGCGCGCCTACCGTCTGCTCACCGGCATCGGCTTTCCGCCGGAGGACATCATCTTCGATCCCAACATCTTTGCCGTCGCCACCGGCATCGAGGAACACAATAATTACGGGGTCGATTTCATCGAGGCGACCCGCGAAATCCGCCGCCGCTGCCCGCACGCGCACATCTCGGGCGGCGTCTCCAACCTGTCGTTCAGCTTCCGCGGCAACGAACCGGTGCGCCGGGCCATGCACTCGGTGTTCCTCTATCACGCCATCGCCGCCGGCATGGACATGGGCATCGTCAACGCCGGCCAGCTCGACGTCTATGACGCCATCGACCCGGAACTGCGGGAGCTGTGCGAGGACGTGGTGCTCAATCGCCGCGCTGATGCCACCGACCGGCTGCTGGCCGCCGCCGACCGCTTCAAGGGCGGGCCGGCGAAGGCCGCCGATCCGGCCGCCGAGGAGTGGCGCCAATGGCCGGTAGCGAAGCGGCTGGAGCATGCGCTGGTGAAAGGCATCGATGCCTTCGTGGAGGCCGACACCGAGGAGGCCCGGCACCAGTTCGCACGGCCGATCGAGGTGATCGAAGGACCATTGATGGCCGGCATGAACGTGGTGGGGGACCTGTTCGGTTCCGGCAAGATGTTCCTGCCGCAGGTGGTGAAATCGGCGCGTGTGATGAAGAAGGCGGTGGCGGTGCTGCTGCCCTACATCGAGGCCGAAAAGCAGGTCGGCAGCTCCGCCAAGGGCCGCATCATCATGGCCACCGTGAAGGGCGACGTGCACGACATCGGCAAGAACATCGTTGGCGTCGTCCTCCAGTGCAACAACTTCGAGGTGATCGATCTCGGCGTGATGGTGCCGGCGCAGACCATCCTCGATGCCGCCGTGAAGCACCAGGCCGACATGATCGGGCTGTCCGGCCTGATCACCCCCAGCCTCGACGAGATGGTGCATGTGGCGAGCGAAATGCAGCGTGCAGGGATGGCGATGCCGCTGCTGATCGGCGGGGCGACCACCAGCCGGGTGCACACGGCCTTGCGGATCGCGCCCGCTTACGAGGGCCCGGTGGTGCATGTGCTGGATGCCAGCCGCGCTGTTGGTGTTGCTGGCACGCTGGTGTCGGACACGCTGAAGGACGGCTTCGTGGCCGAGACGGCGGCCGAATATCAGAAGATCCGGGACCAGCGCGCCGGCTCCGGCCAGTCGGCGCTGGTGCCGCTGGAACAGGCGCGCGCCAATGGCTTCACCCCCGATTTCGCGGCGCATCCGCCGGTAAAGCCCGCCTTCACCGGCACCATGACCATCGACGATGTGACGGTGGACATGCTGATCCCCTATATCGACTGGACGCCCTTCTTCCGCGCCTGGGAACTGCACGGCAACTACCCGGCGATCCTTTCCGACGAGGTGGTGGGCGAAAGCGCGACCAGCCTGTTTGCCGATGCGCAGGCGATGCTGAAGCGCATCGCGGCCGAGCGCTGGCTGCACCCCAAGGGCGTCATCGCCATCTGGCCGGCGCGCCGCGACGGCGATGATGTGCTGCTGTTCACCGACGAGACCCGCAGCGCCGAAGTGGCCCGGCTGCCGTTCCTGCGCCAGCAGATCGCCAAGCGTGATGGCCGCGCCAACATGTGCCTCGCTGATTTCATCCATCCGGAGGCTGACTGGCTGGGCTGCTTTGCGGTGCAGGCGGGCGAGGGGATCGATGAACAGCTCGCCCGCTTCAAGGCTGCCAATGATGATTACAACGACATATTGCTGAAGGCGCTGGCCGATCGGCTGGCCGAAGCCTTTGCCGAGTATCTCCACGAGCGCGTGCGCCGCGAGATCTGGGGGCATGAGCGCGGCAACCGCATGTCCAACGAGGATCTGATCCGCGAGCGCTACACCGGCATCCGCCCGGCGCCCGGCTATCCGGCCTGCCCGGAACATAGCTTGAAGCGCCAAATCTTCGATCTGATGGACGTGGAGGTGCGCGCCGGCATCACGCTGACCGACAGTTTCGCCATGTGGCCCACCGCGGCGGTTTCGGGCTTCTACTTCGCCCATCCGGAAAGCGCCTATTTTGGCGTCGCCCGCATCGGGGAAGATCAGCTGGCTGACTATGCACAGCGGCTGGGGGTCAGCCGGGAACGCGCCGTCCAGCTGCTGCGGCCAAATCTGGACTAGGCGCGCGCCCGGCGGCGACGTATCCGGAGCCTCCCCCCGAGACGCCGCAGCCCCCGCTTGAACGCTTCCACCACCTTTCTTGCCCAGGATGCCGGCCTGCTGCCGGAACGCCGCCGTGTGCCCGTGCTGGCGCTGGTCATCGCTCTGCACGTTCTGGCCATCCTGCTGCTGCTGTTGCTGCGGCCGGCGCTGCCGTTGGGCAAGAAGGGCCCGGCGGCGATGGTGGCGGTGAACATCGCGGCGCCGACACCGCAGCGCGCGCAGCCGACGCCGCAGCCGCGCCCGAAGCCGGTGAGCAAGCGCAGCGCGCCACAACCCGAACCCATCGTCACCGCGCCCGATGCGCCGCCGGCCAAGTGGAGTTTCGGCGATCCGGCGCTGCGCGGCTTTGACCTCAAGTCGGTGCCGAGTGCCGAGCCGGCACCCGCCCAGCTGGCGGCCGGGCCGCCCGACAGCGCGGTGGTGGGCCTGGCCCCCGATGGCAGCAAGCTTTACGCCGCTGAATGGCAGCGCGAGCCGACCGATGCGGAACTGGGCTTCTATCTCAGGAAGGCGCGCTATTCGGGGCCGGGCAGCTATGGCATCATCGCTTGCCGCACCGCGCCGCGCTTCAAGGTGGAGGATTGCCGCCCGATCGGGGAAACGCCCGGCTCTGGCCTGGGCTATGCCGTGACCGAGGCCGCCTGGCAGTTCCGGGTGAAGCCGCCGCGCATCAATGGCGAATACCAGGTTGGCACCTGGGTGAGCATCCGCATCGACCTGCGCGGGGATTGAAGTGCAAAGCCGTGGCCCGGACCGGCACGCCTGGTGCCGGCCCTGACCTCACGGCATCAATCGCGCGTCACTTGTCCCAGTGGCCGGTGCCCATCTGCATCGTGCCCTTGCCGGACCCGGAGAGCACGCCTCGGCGGTTGGCATAGACGCCGGTCTGGCCGAACAGGCCGCCCCAGCAGCCCATGCCGGTGGCTTGCTGGCCGTTGCACCCCCAGACCGAGGTCCAGGTGCCGGTGGCATCACCGCCATTGCAGATCATGTGGCTGTCGAAGATCTTGCTCTTCTCGGGCTGGCTCATGGCAATGCAGGTGAAGGTCGATGCGATCTTCTTGCCTTCCATCATCAGCTCCGTGGTTCCCGTCCAGGCTGAGGCCCCGAACGGAGCCGCGCCTGCAGGTGCGCCGCCAACCATGGTGGTGGGTGGATTGGAATTGGACGTGTAGGTGAAGCTCTGGGCACCAGCGACGCTGGCACTCGCGACGCAGACAAGCGCCATCATTCCGAAAATCGGTGACTTCATGGTTGTTCCCCCCCTGTGGGCGACTGTTGCGCCCGTTGTCACTGCAGCGCCGGTCCTGGGCGAGTGAACATGTTGGCCGGGCCGGCAGCCACAGCACGGGGATGATGCGCCTCTTCGGCAACAATGTCCAAAATTTAAATTTTACATTAATACAGCGGTCTAACGTCTGTCTCGACGGTCAGCCGCCAGCCATCTGTGCCGCCACCTTTGCCGCATCGATCAGCGTGATGGTGCTCGACGCCTTGGCGAGCACCTTGCCGTCCGGCGTGGTCAGCCGGCCTTCGGCAAAGATGGTGCGGCCACCGCCGCGCTCGATCCAGCCTTCGGCCAGCACCCGGCCCGGATTGGCCGGCGCGTAGAAGCTCACCTTCATTTCAAGGCTGATCGGCACGCGGTCGAAGCCGTGCCTGGCCATCACCGCATGCGCCATCGCGGCATCGATCCAGCCAGTGACGAAGCCGCCCTGTGCCACGCCGCCCGAATGGCACATTTCGGGCTGCACTTCATATTCGATCACGGCGTGGCCGGGATCGAAGCGCACGATGCGGCGTTGCGCGAGGCTGCCCTGCAGCGTGCCGGGCTGGCCTTCGTCGCGTGGTTTGGGGACGGCGGTCTGGCTCATTTGGCGATCTTGTCCTGCGTCTTCGTCTCGAAGTCGGACGCGTCGTGGCGTTCGTGCAACTGGCTCGACGGCTCGCCATAGACACGGTTGACCATGCGCCCGCGCTTCACCGCCGGCCGCGCGCCGATCTGCTTCGTCCAGCGGATGACGTTGGTGTAGCTGGCGACATCGAGGAACTCGCCGGCCTCATAGAGAAGGCCCAGGCTCAGCGCGCCATACCAGGGCCAGATCGCCATGTCGGCGATGCTGTACTCGCTGCCCGCCATATACTCGTTCTGCGCCAGATGCCGGTCCAGCACGTCCATCTGCCGCTTCACCTCCATGGCATAGCGATTGATCGGATATTCCTGCTTGGTGGGCGCATAGGCATAGAAATGGCCGAAGCCGCCGCCCAGGAAGGGGGCCGAGCCCATCTGCCAGAACAGCCAGCTCAGCGCCTCGGTTCGGGCCGGCAGGCTCGTTGGCAGGAAGGCGCCGAACTTTTCCGCCAGATAGATCAGCATGGCGCCGCTTTCGAAGATGCGGGTCGGCGGATCGGCCGACCGGTCGAGCATCGCCGGGATCTTGCTGTTGGGATTGATGGCGACAAAGCCCGACCCGAACTGGTCGCCGGCGCCGATGTTGATCAGCCAGGCATCATATTCGGCGCCGGTGTGGCCCAGCGCCAGCAACTCTTCCAGCAGCACCGTCACCTTGACGCCGTTGGGCGTGCCCAGGCTGTAGAGCTGGATCGGATGCTTGCCGACCGGCAGCTCCTTGTCATGCGTGGGGCCGGCGATGGGCCGGTTGATGCTGGCAAAGCGCCCGCCGCTTTCCTTGTCCCAGGTCCAGACCTTGGGGGGCACATAATCGGTCATGCGCATTCTCCTGAAGTTGTCGCCCTTGTGGGGTAGCAACGCGGCCTTGCCAAGCCATCAGGGTGGCGAGAAAATCTTGGCCACACAGTAGCAAGCCAGGAGCCCGGCCCGTGAGCGATATCCTGATCACCAAGGAGGACGGGCCGCGCCATGGCCGTTACGTGGCGCGTATCGCCGGCATCGCGGCCGAGGCGGAGCTCGTCTTCACCCATCGCGGACCCGGCCTGATCAGCGCCGATCACACCGGCGCGCCCGATACGATGCGCGGCACGGGGGCGGCGAGGGCGCTGGTCGACGCCCTGATCGCCGATGCCCGCGACGCGCCCTTCCACATCATCCCGCTGTGCCCCTATGTTCGCGCCCAGTATGAGAGAAACCCCGACTGGCAGGATGTGATGACCGTGCCGCCCGGCGTCATGCCGCCCATGCCGGGTTGAACGGCCATGGCGAACCCCACCAAGGCACAGGTTGCCGATCTGCAGGGCCGGGCGCTGGCCGTGGCCGTGGCGGTCTCTGGCCACCAGCTGGTTGCCGATGAGCCCATCGAACAGGGCGGCGCCAACATCGGGCCAACGCCCTTCGACCTGCTGACCGCTTCGCTGGGTGCCTGCACCGCGATGACCGTGCGCTGGTATGCCGGGCGTCAGGGCTGGCCGCTGGTGCATGTCAATGTCGAGGTCAGCCATCGCCGGGTGCTGCGGGCCGGCGCGGCGGAGCCGACCCATGTGTTCACCAAGCAGGTGGTGATCGATGCGCCGGCGCTGACTGATGAGCAAAGGGCACGGCTGCACGAGGTCGCCGAGAAATGCCCGGTCCAGCGCGCATTGACCGGCGAGATCGAGGTCGAGACGATCTGAAGCCGCTGCTGTTCAGGCCGCTGGCGGCGCCTGGCCGACGTGGCGACCGAGCAGGAAGGCACGCACGGCCGGATCGCTGGTGAGGCCGGCGGCGCGGGTGGCGGCGGCGCGGGCAGCGT
>NZ_WMHO01000115.1 GCF_010994245.1 Sandarakinorhabdus rubra | reverse complement strand
CGGCCAGCCCGCGCGCCGGCATCGCCAGCAGCGGATCAGGCGCACGCGCGCAAGCCGGCGCTGCGCCCGCCGCCATGCCCAGCGTGGCCGCCTGCGCCATGAACGCCCGGCGCGTGGTATACCCTTGCACGTCAGCCCCCTCTGCCCCGTCCGTCGCCCGGCCGTACCTGTGTCAGGCTCCGTTGTCGCGCAAGTGAGGCAACCGGGCAATGCCCGTCGCGGCAAGTGAGGGATTGACGGGCGTGCCTACAGCGCCCCGTGGCAGTGCTTGAATTTCTTGCCCGATCCGCAGGGGCATTCGGCGTTGCGGCTCACCGTCTGGCGCCATTCCTCGACATCGGCTGGGTCGATGTCCAGCATCTCGGCTGCGCCCTGCGCGGCGACCAGCGCGCCGGGCGGCAGCGCCGACCCGAAGGCGTCGAAGCTGAGCGTCGGGCCGGCTTCATTCTGGCCGGTGGCCGGGTCGATGTGGGTGGTGACGAAGTTGGGCAGGTCGGTCTGCGGCTCATCCGCCTTCAGCTCGAACTGGGCGGCGCCCAGCATGCGCGTCACGTCCTCGCGCACGGCGGCCAGCATGCGTTCGAACAGCGCGAAGGCCTCGCGCTTGTACTCGTTGATCGGCGTCTTCTGGGCATAGGCGCGCAGGTGGATGACCGAACGCAGCGAATCCAGCGTCGCCAGATGCTCCTTCCAGTGATGGTCGAGCGCCTGGAGCAGGAAGCTCTTCTCGATCGACACCCAGGTCTCGGCCGGCAGGCTGGCGGCCTTGGCGGCAACATGCGCGTCCGCCTGCTCGATGAGGCGGTCGAGCACGATCTCGGGATCGATGCCCTCTTCCTTGGCCCAGCCCGAGACATCGGTGGCCAGGCCCAATATGCCCGACACGTCGGCCTGCAGGCCCTCGATGTCCCATTGTTCGGGGTAGGACCCCTGCGGGCAGCGCGCCGCCACGATGTCGTTCACCGTTTCGTGGCGCATGTCGACAACGACATCGCCGACCGTTTCGGAATCCATGATGTCGGCGCGCTGGTCATAGACGACCTTGCGCTGGTCGTTCATCACGTCATCATATTGCAGCAGCTGCTTGCGGATGTCGTAATTGCGCGCTTCCACCTTCTTCTGGGCGGTTTCGATCGCCTTGGAGATCCACGGGTGGACAATCGCCTCGCCCTCCTCCAGCCCCGAGTTCATCAGGCGCGAGAGCATCGACTGCTGGCCAAAGATGCGCAGCAGGTCGTCGTCGAGGCTGAGGTAGAAGCGCGACAGGCCAGGGTCACCCTGGCGGCCCGAGCGGCCGCGCAGCTGGTTGTCGATGCGCCGGCTCTCGTGGCGTTCGGTGCCCAGCACGAACAGGCCACCGGCAGCCAGCACCTTCAGCCGCTCCTCGCCCACTTCCTGCTTGATCCGCGCTTCGGCCGCCTCGCGTTCGGGGCCCGGCGGCATGTCGCGAAGTTCCCGGGCGATGCGTGCCTCGTCGTTGCCGCCCAGCTTGATGTCGGTGCCGCGCCCGGCCATGTTGGTGGCGATGGTGACGGCGCCGATGCGCCCGGCCTGCTCGACGATGGCGGCTTCCTGCTCGTGATAGCGGGCGTTGAGCACCACATGCTCCACGCCTTCCTTCTTCAGATATTCGGACAGCAGCTCGCTCTTCTCGATGGACACGGTGCCGACCAGCACCGGCTGACCGCGCGTCTGCGCCTCGCGGATCGCCTTGACGATCGCCTTGTACTTGTCTTCGCTGTTCTTGTAGAATTCGTCGTCCACGTCGCGGCGCTGCACCGGCACATTGGTCGGGATTTCCACCACGTTCAGCTTGTAGATGTCGTAGAATTCGGCGGCTTCGGTGGCGGCCGTGCCGGTCATCCCGCCGAGCTTGGGATACATGCGGAAATAATTCTGGAAGGTGATGCTAGCCAGGGTCTGGTTCTCGGGCTGGATGGCCACGCCTTCCTTGGCTTCCACCGCCTGGTGCAGGCCTTCCGACCAGCGCCGGCCTTCCATCATGCGGCCGGTGAATTCATCGATGATGATCACCTTGCCGTCGCGCACGATATAATCGGTGTCGCGCCGGAAGATGACGATGGCGCGCAGCGCCTGGTTGAGGTGGTGGACCACCTGGGTGTTCTCGAAATCGTAGAGATTCTCGCCCTCCAGCAGCCCGGCGGCAGAGAGCATGCGCTCCACCTTCTCGGTGCCGGCTTCGGTGAGGATCACCGACTTCTGCTTCTCGTCAACCTCGACATCCTCGCGCTCCAGCTCCTTCACCACGGCGTTGACCGCGGTGTAGAGCCCCGACTTGTCGTCGGTCGGGCCAGAGATGATCAGCGGCGTGCGCGCCTCGTCGACCAGCACGCTGTCCACCTCGTCGACCACGGCATAGTGGAAGGGCCGCTGCACCATCTGCTCGCGGCTGTATTTCATGTTGTCGCGCAGATAGTCGAAGCCGAATTCGTTGTTGGTGCCATAGGTGATGTCGGCGGCATAGGCAGCGCGCCGGCTGGCATCATCGAGGTTGGGCACGATCACGCCCACCGAAAGCCCGAGGAAGCGATAGACGAGGCCCATCCACTGCGCGTCGCGGCTGGCGAGATAATCGTTGACGGTGACGACATGGACGCCCTTGCCGGCGAGCGCGTTCAGATAGACGGCCAGCGTTGCCACCAGCGTCTTGCCTTCGCCGGTGCGCATCTCGGCGATCTCGCCCCGATGCAGCACGATGCCGCCGATCAGCTGGACATCGAAATGGCGCATGCCCAGCACGCGGCGGGAGGCCTCGCGCACGGTGGCGAAGGCTTCGGGCAATATGTCGTCAAGGCTCTTGCCGGCGGCGAGCTCGGCCTTCAGCTTGGGGGTCTGGGCCTGCAGCGCCTCGTCGCTCAGCGCGCCGATCTGCGGTTCCAGATCGTTGATGCGCTTCACCAGCGGCCGCAACGACTTCAGATAGCGTTCGTTCGACGATCCGAAGAGCGACTTGGCGAGATTGCCCAGACCGAGCATGGAACTCCTGACCTTACGAAAGTGCTGGCACAAACGCGCCGCCGCGCATCACACCTGGGGCATGGGCGGCGATGTAGGGTCAGACGCCGGGTTCGTCAATGAAGCGGGCGGCTCTGCGGCCACCGTGCGGCGGCGGCGACGCCGGCGCATGAGGCCCAGATCGACCGCCTTCCTGACCCGTGGGTGGCGGCGCGTGTGGAACAGATAGCGCCGCCGCGCCCAGCGCGAGTTCCTGAGCACCAGCGCCACCCCGGCACCAGCGACGATCAGCCCGACGCCCGGCGGCGTGACGAGGCCAACAATGCCGGCCACGGGAATGAGCAGGGCGCCCAGGATGATCTGGAACACCCGGAACGGTTCCGAGCGCACCAGCGCATCCAGAAAGCCAATCCGACTCATAGCCTGACTGCGATACGGCCCACTCATGGCAATGGTAAGGCGGCAATTGCGCCGCGCGCAGCAATTTCCTAAGCGTGGCAATCGGGTCACGATGACGCCTTGAGGAGAGCGCGGCAGATGGTGGCCCATGTCGGCACGGTGGCATTTCTGGGCCTTGAAGCCCGCAGCGTCGATGTGCAGGTGCAGGTCTCGGCCGGTCCGGTGAACTTCGTCACCGTGGGCCTGCCCGACAAGGCGGTGAAGGAAAGCCGCGAGCGGGTGGCCGCCGCGCTCCACGCCATCGGGCTTTCGCTGCCGCCGCGCCGCGTGATCGTCAACCTGTCCCCGGCCGATCTGCCCAAGGAAGGCAGCCATTATGATCTGCCCATCGCGCTGGGCCTGCTGACGGCCATGGGCGTGATTGCGCCCGATGCGCTGGATGATTTCGTGGCGGTGGGCGAACTCGGGCTGGATGGCGCCATTTCCCCGGTGCCGGGCGTGCTGCTCGCCGCCCTGCACGCCGGAGCACAGGAACAGGGGCTGATCTGCCCGGCCGCCCAGGGCCCGGAAGCCGCCTGGGCTGGCGAGGTGAATGTGCTGGCCGCGCCCGATCTCCTGTCGCTGATCAATCACCTGAAGGGACAGATCATCCTGCCCGCGCCCGCCCGCGCCGAAGCGGAGGCGCGGGTGCGCGGCCCGGACTTTGCCGACATCAAGGGCCAGGAAACGCCCAAGCGCTGCGCCGAGATTGCCGCGGCCGGCGGCCACAACCTGCTGATGAGCGGGCCGCCGGGCTCCGGCAAGTCGCTGCTGGCCGCGGCACTGGCCGGCATCCTGCCCGATCTCACCCCGGCCGAAGCGCTGGAAGTCTCGATGGTCGCCTCGATCGCGGGCGAGCTGGAAGGCGGCAAGCTCAAGCGCAGCCGGCCGTTCCGCAGCCCGCACCACAGCGCCTCGATGGCCGCGTTGGTGGGCGGCGGCACCAAGGCCCGGCCGGGCGAGGTGAGCCTCGCGCATCTGGGCGTGCTGTTCCTTGACGAGTTGCCGGAATTCCAGCGCGGCGTGCTCGACAGCTTGCGCCAGCCGCTGGAAACCGGCCAGGTACAGGTGGCGCGCGCCGCCGCTCATGTCACCTATCCGGCGCGTGTGCAGCTGGTCGCCGCCATGAACCCCTGCCGCTGCGGGCACCTGTCCGACGCGGCGCTGGCCTGCGCCCGAGCGCCGCGCTGTGCCGCCGATTACCAGAGCAAGCTTTCAGGCCCCCTGCTCGACCGCATCGACCTCCACATCGAGGTGCCGGCGCTGTCGGCCGCCGATCTCACCCTGCCGCCACCGGCCGAGAACAGTGCCGCCGTGGCCGCCCGGGTGGCGCAGGCGCGCGCGCGCCAGACGGCGCGCTATGCCGGAAGCCCCACGCGCACCAATGCCGAAGCCGACGGCGCGCTGCTCACCGCCCACGCCACCCCCGATGCCGAGGGCCAGCGCCTGCTCACCCAGGCCGCTGACAGCCTGAGGCTGTCAGCGCGCGGCTATGCCCGGGTGCTGCGGGTGGCGCGCACCATCGCCGATCTGGAGGGCAGCGATGGCGTGGCCCGCATGCATGTTGCCGAGGCGCTGTCCTATCGTCGGCGGCCGCCGGTCAACTGAGAGACGCCATGGCCAACCGCAAACCGCTCGACTGGGCCTTGGTGCCGCTGCAGAAGTATGCCGATTTCAGCGGGCGGGCTTCGCGTCCGGAATATTGGTGGTTCACGGCGCTCACCTTCCTGGCCTCGTTGGTTGGCGGTTTCCTGCTGGTGGTGCTGTTCGTGCCCAGCCTCGCCGTCACCGTGCGCCGCCTGCATGATCTCGATCGCAGCGGCCGCTGGGTGCTGCTGCATATCGCCGGCATGCTGCTGCCGGTGGTGCTGATGGTGGGGATCATGAGCCTGTCAGGTGCCATCCAGACCGGCGACTTGACCAGCACGCTGGCCGAAGGTTCGGGCGTCATCCTGTTCTGGGCCGTGCTGGCGGCGGCGGTCGGGCTGAACCTGATGCTGCTGTACTGGTATGCGCAGCCTGGCACGCCCGGCCCCAACCGCTTCGGGCCGGCGCCGGAGGACGATCAGCCCTTCACCTACAGCTGAGCCTTGGCCGGCTCCAGCACCTCGGTGCCGCCATCCCATTTCGAGATCACGGCGGTGGCCACCGCGTTGCCGATCACGTTCGTCGCGCTGCGGCCCATGTCGAGGAAATGGTCCACCGCCAGGATGAGCAGCAGGCCGGCCTCCGGGATGTTGAAATAGGGCAGGGTGGCGGCGATGACGACCAGCGAGGCGCGTGGCACGCCCGCGATGCCCTTGGAGGTGATCATCAAGAGGCCCAGCATCGCCAGTTCCTGCCAAATGGTGAGGTCAATGCCATAGGCCTGGGCGATGAAGATGCTGGCAAAGGCGCAATACATCATCGAACCATCGAGATTGAAGCTGTAGCCCAGCGGCAGCACGAAGGACGCGATGCGGGTGGGCACGCCGAACCGTTCCAGCGATGCCAGCAGCTTGGGGTAGGCGGCCTCGGACGAGGCGGTGGCGAAGGTGATCAGGAACGGCTCGCGGATCTCGGGGATCAGCCGCTTCACCTCGGAAACGCCAAGCACCGCGGCGCCGGCCCCCAGCAGGAACACCCACAGCACGGCGAGTGCCAGGTAGAAACCGCCGACGAACTTGCCGAAGGTGATGACGATGCCCAGGCCCTCGACCGCGATCGAGGAGGCAATAGCGGCAAACACCGCGAACGGCGCCAGCTTCATGACATAGCCGGTGATCACCAGCATCATGTGCATGATGGCATCGAGGCCCTTGGTGATCAGTTCGCCGCGCTCGCCAAGCTGGATCAGGGCGACGCCGGCAAACAGGCTGAACACCACGATCTGCAGCACCTCGTTGGTGGCCATCGCCTCGATGATCGACTTGGGGAAGATGTGCTTGACGAAATCGATGAAATCGAAGGCCTTGGCAGCGACACCGGTGGCCGCATTGTCGGGCGGCAACGGCATGCCGACGCCCACGCCGGGGGCCAGCAGATTGACCATCAATATGCCCAACCCCAGGCTGAAGATGCTGGCCGCGATGAACCAGCCCAGCGTGCGCACGAAGGTGCGGCCCACCGCCCCGCCCGAGCCCATGTGGGCAATGCCCACGGTGAGCGTGGCCAGCACCAGCGGCGCGATGATCATCTTGATCAGCTGCAGGAACACCACCGTGACCGCCGACAGATAATAGGCGACCTGCTTGGCGCCTTCGGCCGAGAGCGTGCTGTTCACTGCCCAGCCGACCCCCAGACCGGCCACGAGGCCGATGAGGATCCAGCGGGTGAGACTGTTGGGGGCGGTCATGATTGCCTTCGTTCGGGCAGCACGGAACCCGCGTCAAGTGCCCGCTTGCCCGGCGCGCGCGCCGCGCGCACAAGCGGCGGCATGATGCGCCCGACTGTCACCCTTGCCCTCTTGGCCGCCACACTTGCTGCCGGCGCGACGCCTGCCGCCGCCAGCGACCCCATCGACGCCAGGCAGCTGTTGATGGACAGTGTCGGCTTTGCCAGCGTCAAGGGACGTGGGACCACGCCGGCGCTGGCGCGCTTCTACCGCGACCAGCTGGTGAGCGCCGGTTTTGCCGCGTCCGACATCATGGTGACCGAGACGCAAGGCACCGCCAAGCTGCATCTGGCGTGGCGCGTCACCGGCAAGGCCAAGGCGCCGCCGATGGCATTGACCGGCCACATGGACGTGGTGGAGGCCAATCCGGCGGACTGGAAGCGCGACCCGTTCACCGCGGTGGCCGAAGGCGGCTACATCTTCGGGCGCGGCGTCCAGGACAACAAGTTCGGCGTGGCAACGATGATCGGCGCGCTGGCCCGACTTAAGGCGGCCGGATTCCGCCCGCGCCGCGATATCCACCTGTTCCTGTCAGGCGACGAGGAGACCGACGGATTGACCAGTGCCGCGCAGGCGAAGGAGGCCAAGGCGCTGGGCATCGAATATATGCTGAACAGCGATGCCGGGGGCGGCACGCTCGACGGCACAGGCAAGCCGGTGGCCTACACGGTGCAGGCTGCCGAGAAAAGCTATGCCGATTTCATCCTGTCGCTCTCCGATCCCGGCGGTCACAGCTCCGCGCCCGGCGCCAGCAATGCCATCGCGCGCATGGGGCAGGTGGCAGCGCGCATCGCCGCGCACCGCTGGCCAGCGCAGGTGAACGACATCACGCGCGCCGCGCTGGCCGACGCCGCCAGCCGGCGCAACGACGCGCTGGGCCAGGCCATGGCGCGCTTTGCCGCCAACCCGGCCGATGAAGAAGCGATTGCGACGCTGCGCGCCAATCCCGCCACCATCGGGCAGATCGGCACCACCTGCGTGCCGACCCAGATCGCCGGTGGCCATGCCCCCAACGCCTTGCCGCAGCGGGTGGAGCTCACCGTCAACTGCCGCATCTTCCCCGGCACCAGTGTGCCGCAGGTGCAGGCCGAACTGGCCCGCATCGCCGATGATCCCGGCATCAGCTTCAAGACCGGCATCGACTGGGTGGTGACCCCGGCCTCGCCGCTACGCCCCGACGTGCTGGCCGCCGTGCAGGCAGCGGTGTCGGCCCGCGCGCCGGGCCTGAAGGCGGTGCCGGGCATGAGC
>NZ_WMHO01000114.1 GCF_010994245.1 Sandarakinorhabdus rubra | reverse complement strand
GCCTGCGGCAGCGGTTGCGGTGTCGGCTGCTGGCCCTGCTGCGGGTTGCTGCCGCCCATTGGCTCGGACGGCAGCGCCAGCGGGGCCGACTGGCTGGCCGGGCTCACCGGCTGGCCGACCAGCTGCTGCAGCACCGGCACAAGCTTCTCGGCGTCGGCATGGTTGAGGAAGAACACCCGCACATCGGAGCCGGCGGCCGCGGCCCCATCAAGATCGGCGACGATGCGCGCCAGCTTGCCCAGCGTTGCGGGGTCGCCGCGTAGGACAAGGCTGTTGCTGCCATCAACCGGCGCCACCTGCCAGCCGCGCCCTTCGGCACTGCCCTGCGCAACTTGGCTCAAGCTGGTGGCGATCTCGCGGGCGCCGGCGTGCTTCAGCGCGATCACCCGCACCGCCGCCCGGTCCTGGTCGAGCTGGCGGGCCAGCGCCGCCACGCGGGCGACATTGTCGGCATAATCGGCAACGATCACCGCATTGCCGGCACGGTTGGCCGTCACCTGGCCTTCACGGCTGACCAGCGGCCGCAGCGATTCGAGCGCCGAGGCGGCATCGATGTAATTCAGGGGTAGCACGCGGGTTTCGAAACGGTCGCGGCCTTGGCCGGCACTGGGCTGCGTCGCGGCGCCTTCGGCCGGCGCCACCCGGAAGGCGCCACCGGCGGCTGGCGTTACCACCAGGCCATTGGCGCGCAGGGTGGAGAGGAACAGCTCGAAATAGCCGGCCTGGTCGAGCGGGCGATCGGACACCACGGTCACCTTGCCCTGCACGCGCGGATCGATGATGAAGCTGCGCCCGGTGGCGCGCGACACGTCCTGGATGAAGGCGCGCACATCGGCATCGCGCAGGTTCACCGTGGTCTGGGCCAGCGTTGGCGCCGAGAGGGCGGCGAGCAACAGGGCAGCAGCAAGGCGGCGCATCATTGCGGTGCCCCTGCTGCTGCCGGCGGCCCCGACTGGTCGATATAGAGCGTCTCGCGCACGCCGCCGCGATCCAGCGTCACCGATTCGAAGTCCACGGCGGCCAGCCGCACGCCGGGCATGATCTCCTCGCCCACACCGATGCTCTGCTGGCGGCCATCGGGCGTTGCGATGATCGCCGAGCCGCGGCCCGAAGCGGCATCGACCCGCGTGCCGACCAGCGCCAGATCAAGCCCGGAAACGGCATCGGCGGGCGCGGCGGCCTGCGGGAAGAAGGGATCGATGGCCGCCATCACCCGCGGCGGCGCCGCCACCTGCGGCTCGCCCAGCGCACCGACGGGGGTGATCGCCAGCCACAGCGCCCGGGCCAGAACCACGCCGGCCAGTGCCCAGCCCAGCAGCTCGGCACCGGCCAGCAGACGGGCCGGCCATGGCGGATTGTCCTCGGTCCGGATCAGCGGCTGCACCCCTACACCAACTTGTTCCGCAGGCGCACGCAGCCTAGCCGGATTCGCTTTATCCGCCAGCCCCTATCGGCTGGATGTGACGCTTGGGTTACAAGCCGCTGCCGCCCGGCGTGGCCTGCCGGGGTGGGTTCAGCAGGTTGTGCCGGCGCAGGATGGCCTGCAACTGGTCGTGTGGCAGCGCCGAGATCGTCCAGTAATCGGCGCCGGTCATGGTTCTTGCCGCGATCATGGCGTTGATCACCGCCTCTTCCACGCCCTCGATGGTGGCGGTGAACAGCGGGTTGATCGCAGCGTTCGGCAGCCGGACCACTTGTACCGGCCGGTCGGCCGCCTGGTGCCAGTTGCCATCGTCCACGCCCGGATTGGCGGTGGAGAAGGCGATGAAGATGTCTCCCGAGCCATCCGCGAGGATCGATCCCAGCCGGCCCAGGCCCGCCGTGCCGCGCCGCGCCAGCCGCTTCAGCTGCTCAGGCGTGAGCGGCGCATCGGTGGCGATGACGATGATGATCGAGCCGCGATGCTCCTCCAGCGGGGCATCGGCCAGCGCCACGCGCCTGGGGTCGCACACGGGCGCCAATTGCCCACCACGCCGCTGCGGGGTGGGCAGGCGCTGCGTCACGCACGGCCCCTGCAGGTCCATCTCGCGCGCCACCGGCACGCCGGCGATGCGCAGGCCCGTGGCCGAGCCATAGTTGCACTGCACCAGCACGCCGACGGTGTAGCCGCCTTCGGCTGCGGTCAGCCGCCGCGAGGCGGTGCCGGTGCCGCCCTTGAAGCCATTGCACACCATGCCGGTGCCGCCGCCCACATTGCCCTCTGCCACAGGGCCGGGGCGGGCGGCATCCATCGCGGCCAGCGTGTCGGCCACCGTCACATGCTGGCCGGCCATGTCGTGCAGTGTCGCGTCGGCGGTTTCGGCCACCAGCGGATACCAGAAGCGGCCCTCGCGGCGATCGGCCAGCCACTTGAAGGCGGCATCGCGCACCACGCCCACGCTGCCGGTGCCGGTGATCAGGATCGGCGTTTCCAGCACGCCGCCTTCCTCCACCCAATGCGTGCCGGTCATGTCACCATTGCCGTTGCCGGCGAAGAAGCCGGCGAATACGCCGCGGCCATCGGCCTTGCCGCGCGGAAAAATCGCCGTCACGCCGGTGCGCACCGGGCCCTTGCCGCGCACCCGCGCGCCCTCGCCGGAAACTAGCGTCCTGAAGCCCACCTCGACACCTGCAACGTCGGTGATGGCATTCAGCGGCCCCGGCGTGCCATCGAAGGGCACGCCAAGATCGCGGGCCCGCGGCGCCGCCGGCTGCGCGGGGGCCACCGCGCCCCAGCCCAGCGCAATCAGCGCGGTCATCGCCAGCATGGCTCGTTTCACTGCCGCCTCCCCCGCAGTCCCCACTACAGGCCTTGAGCCAAGCACAAGGGCATGCCGAGCGCAACGGGAGGGGCAGGGCGGCAACGTTGACTTTGCCCGGCATCCCGTTCATACACCGCTCCATTCGATGGGCGCGTGATCGGAGCCGAAGGCCAGAGGCCAGGCTCCAGGGCCCCACCCCCCAAGCTTGCTTCCCATATCACGCGGGTTGCCAGTCAACCCCCGGGTCCCAAGGACCCACCTGGTTGGCATGGTGCCACCCGGGCGCCTGATATATTTGGAAACACACACATGAATTTTGCCGATCTCGCGCTTGCCGAGCCGCTGGCCCGCGCCATCGCCGACAAGGGCTATACCACCCCCAGCCCGATCCAGCAGGCGGCGATCCCGCCAGCGCTGGCCGGGCACGACATATTGGGCCTGGCCCAGACCGGCACCGGCAAGACGGCGGCCTTCGCGCTGCCGATCCTGCACCGCCTCGCCGCCCAGCCGAAGCACCGCCTGAAGCTGTCGGCGCGCGTGCTGGTGCTCGCGCCCACCCGTGAGCTTGCCGGGCAGATCTGCGCCAGCTTTGAGGCCTATGCCCGCTACATGCGGCTGAGCATCACGGCGGTGTTCGGCGGCGTGCCGATCAACCGGCAGGAACGCGCCATGCAGCATGGCGTCGATGTGCTGGTGGCCTGCCCCGGCCGTCTGCTTGATCTTGTCATGAAGGGCGCCATCGATCTGGGCCATGTCGAGATGCTGGTCCTCGACGAATGCGACCAGATGCTCGATCTCGGCTTTCTGCCTGACCTGAAGCGCATCACCCGCCTGCTGCCGCGTCAGCGCCAGACAATGCTGTTCTCCGCTACGCTGCCGCCCAGCATCGAGGCGCTGTCCCAGCAATATCTGAAGGACCCGGTGAAGGTGGCGATGCAGCCGGCGGCGACCACGGCGGAGCGCGTGGTGCAATCGGTGATCCATGTCTCCCAGCCGGAAAAGCTGGCGCTGCTCGCGCATCTGCTGGCCAGCGAGGACGTCACCAGCACCATCGTCTTCACCCGCACCAAGCATGGCGCGGACCGGGTGGTGCGCCAGCTTGCTGCCCACAAGATCGAAGCCCGCGCCATCCACGGCAACCGCAGCCAGGCGCAGCGCACGCAGGCGCTCGGCGCCTTCCGGTCGGGCGAACTGCGCGTGCTGGTGGCGACCGACATCGCGGCGCGCGGCCTCGACATCCCGCAGGTGTCCCACGTCTTCAACTTCGAGCTGCCGAACGTGCCGGAACAATATGTCCACCGCATCGGCCGCACCGCGCGCGCCGGCCGCGAAGGCCGGGCCATTGCCCTGTGCGCGCCCGATGAGCGGCCCTACCTGAAGGACATCGAGCGGACGATCCGCATGAGCCTGGAACAGCAGCCGCTGCCGGCCAATTTCCGCGATCTCGTCGGCCTGACGGCGAAGCTCATCAAGTCGAGCCCGGCGGCAGCCGAGCCGCCGCGCGAGGAGCGCGAGTTCAACCGGGGCCCGCGCGGCGGTGCCAGGGGCCGCGATCCGCGCGCCGTGGTGCATGCTGATGGCCGGGGTCCGCGTCGCGAGGGCGGCCGTGATGGCGGCCGTGAAGCCGCTCGTGACGGCGCCCGCCGCGAAGGCGGCTTCGCTCGCCCTGATGGTGCCCGCCCGCAAGGCCAGCGTCCGCAAGGCGCCCGCCCGCAGGGCCGTCCCGGAGGCAGCTTTGGCGGCCAGCGCTCGGGCCAACGGCGATCGCCTGCCGGTCGCTGATCTGCTGATCACCTGAACAGGAAAACCCCCGCCGGATCGCTCCGGCGGGGGTTTTCGGTTCAGCAGTCAGGGGTCAGGGGCTTCAGGCCACCGTCGCCTTGATGATCTTGCCCGGCTCACGCGGCGGTTCGCCCTTGGGCAGCGCGTCGACATGCTCCATGCCGGAGATCACCTCGCCCCACACCGTGTACTGGCGGTCGAGGAAGCGGGCATCGTCAAAGCAGATGAAGAACTGGCTGTTGGCGCTGTGCGGCGCCGAGGTGCGCGCCATCGAGCAGACGCCGCGCACGTGCGGCACGTCGTTGAACTCCGCCTTCAGGTCCGGCAGGTCCGATCCGCCGGTGCCGGTGCCCTTCGGGCAGCCGCCCTGCGCCATGAAGCCGGGGATGACGCGGTGGAACTTGATGCCGTCATAGAAGCCCTGCTTGGCCAGCGTGGTGATGCGTTCGACATGGCCGGGCGCCACGTCGGGCCGCAGCTTGATGACGACATCGCCGCCGCTATCGAGGGAAAGGGTGAGGGTGCTCGGCGCGTCGGCCATGGGTTGTGCTCCGTTTGGGGGAATGAGCGGCTGCCTTAGCCGCGAAGGGCGTGCGCCTCAAGCCGCGTCCGCAACGCCGGCGGGATCGGTGCCGGGCCGGTTTCAGGGTCGCGGTGCACCAGCACGCTGTCACATAGGGCGATGCACTGTTCGTCCTGAAAGGCGGCCATCGCCACGGTGAAGCTGCTGCTGCCGATGCGGGCGATGGCATAGGTGACCGTGACCGGCGCCGGGTAATTGCCCTCTGCCAGATAATCGATGGCGACGCGGGCGACGACAAAGCTGGAGCGGCGCTGTCCCGCCGGGGCCGCATGGCCGCGATTGAAGCGCACCCGCGTCTCCTCGAACAGACGGGCGATGGCGACATTGTTGAGATGGCCGTTCACGTCCATGTCGGCAAAGCGCGTTTCGAGCGTCAGGCTGGCCGGATAGGCCGTCTTGTCCCGTCGGGCGGGATCAGCCTTCATCGCAGGCGATACCGGATCGGCAGGGTCTTGAGGCCGGAGACGAAGTTGGCGACGCTGTTCTTCGGCTCGCCGGCCAGTTCGACCGCGTCAAGGCGCGGCAGCAGCTCGGCAAACAGCGCGCGGATCTCCATGCGCGCCAGGTGCAGGCCCAGGCACTGGTGGACGCCGTTGCCAAAGGCCGTCTGCGGATTGCTCGGCCGGTCCACCCGGAAGCGGAACGGCTCGTCGAACACCGCCTCGTCGCGGTTGCCCGACCAGTAGAACAGCGCCACGCCATCGCCCTTCCGGATGGTCTTGCCGCCCACCACCGTGTCTTCGGTACAGGTGCGCATGAAATGCTTCACCGGTGTCACCCAACGGATCATCTCCTCCACCGCACCCGGGATCAGTGCCGGATCGGCCTTCAGCTTCGCCAGCTCCTCAGGGTTGCGGATCAGCTGTAGCAGGCCACCGGACGCGCTGCTGCTGGTGGTGTCGTGGCCGGCGGTGACGGTGATGGCGTAATAGCTGATCGCTTCCAGCAGACCGATGGGCGCGCCGTCCACCTGGCCTTGCGCGATCACGGTGGCGAGGTCATCGCGCGGATTGGCGCGCCGGTCTTCCAGCACCAGGCCGAAATACTGGAAGAACTGCTGGACCAGCGCGAAGATGTCGACCTGCGGGTTGCCGGTGGCTTCCGGGCCGCCAAGACCTTGGGTCAGAATGCGGGAGCGGGCCACGACGTCCGGATCCTGCGGGCCGAAGATCTCCTGCGTCATCTGCAGCATGCGGTTCTCGTCTTCGGCAGGCAGGCCGAGGATCATCATGATCACCCTCAGCGGATACCAGAGCGCCACCTCGTTGACGAAGTCGCACGACCCGCCCAGCGCCGCCATGCGGTCCACGTGGGCCTTCGCGATGGCGGCAATCTGGGGCTCCAGCGCCTTCAAATTCTGCGGCATGAACCATGTGTTGGTGATCCGCCGCAGCTTCATGTGCAGCGGGTCATCCAGATCGACGAGAGTGCGGAACAGATGGGTGTCGCCGGTGGTGGCCTTCACCCAGTCTTCCGCCTCGATCGGCGAGATGTAGGTGCGCTCGCGGTTGATGAACCGGTCGTTGGCCTTGGCGATGGCGACGATGTCGGCATGGCGGGTGATCGACCAGAAGGGGCGAAAACCGGTCGGCTCGGTCCAGTGCACCGGATCATCGCGGCGCAGGGCAGTGTAGGCGTCGTGGATACTTTCATCGGCATAGGCCGCCGGGTTGACGAGCGTGTTGTCCAGCGTGTCGCTGTTGAAGCCCGGAAATGGCATTGCGGTCATTGCTGGCGACCCCTCGCTTGAACGGCGCCGCGCGCGGCTTCCACCTCGGCGGCGGAGACTTTGGCATTTGCGGCGGTGGACCGTGTCGCCTCCAGCGCCATCGCCTCGCGGAACGGCAGCGCATAGCCGTCGTTGATCAGCGCCTTGTAGGCGCGGGAAAATCCGGGCGCGATGCCGGCCATGTCGTGCGCCAGTTGAATGGCGGCGGGCAGCAGCTGCTCGGCCGGCACGACGCGGTTGAGCAGGCCCCAGCGTTCGGCGGTGGCGGCATCAAGGAAGTTGCCGCTGAGCGACAGTTCGCGCGCGCGATAGGGCCCGATCAGGCGCGAGAGCTTCTGGGACAGCCCCCAGCCCGGCATGATCCCTACCCGCGCGTGCGTGTCGGCAAAACGGGCATTCTCGCTGCCGATCAGCACATCGCAGGCCAGCGCCACTTCAAAACCGCCGGTGATGGCCACACCGTTGATGGCGCCAATCACCGGCTTGCCGGTCTGCTCGATGGCCTTCACCGGGTTGTCGGCCGGCGATTCGGCATTGGCGGCACCCAGCCCCTCGCTGCCCAGTTCCTTCAGGTCCAGCCCGGCAGTGAAGGCACGGGTGCCGGCGCCGGTCAGAACGATGGCCTTCACCGCAGCATCGGCCTCCAGCGCGCGGAACGCAGCGGCCAGGCCAGCGCGCACGCTGCGCGACAGCGCGTTCATCGCCTGCGGGCGGTTGATGGTGACGATGGCCACCGGGCCATCATGGCTGACCAGCACGACATCTTCGCTCATCACGTTCTCCCTTGCCCTGTTCTAGCGGCTCGCCAGCCCAACACCGACTGGGATTGGCGACAGGTTATTTGGCTCGCCGCAGGATCACATAAAAAGCGCCGCTGCCGCCGTGGCGCGGGTGGGCGGGGCGCACGCTCGCCACGGCGGCGCGCAGATCGGGTTGCTCCAGCCAGTGCATGAGTTCAGCGCGGATGCGGCTGGGTCGCTCGGGTCGCCCCTTGCCGGTGATCACCAGCAGCACGCGGGCGCCATCGCCAGCGGTGATGGCCGCCAGCAGCCGGGCATGTGCCTCGGCCAGCGTGTGGCCGTGCAGATCGATGCTGCGATCGGGCACCAGCCGCCCGCGGCTGATCTGCCGGTCCCATGTGCCGTCCAGCGGCGCGCCCAGCGGATGAGTCACCGTGCGCTTTGTCGGGGCGCTGGGGCGTGATGGCCGGGCGGCCGGTGCCGGCGGCGGCTGGGATGGCGCTGGTGGGGGCGGCGCGGCCGACGCCGGTTCGATGACCGGCGCCCGTTTGCCCGGCAACGGCTTCACGCTGGCCGCCACGCGCGCCCACAGCGCCC
>NZ_WMHO01000113.1 GCF_010994245.1 Sandarakinorhabdus rubra | reverse complement strand
AAGCCGGCGCCCAAGGCGGCCCCCAAGCCGGCGCCCAAGCCAGCCCCGAAGCCCGCCGCCATCGCCCCGCTGCCCGACACGCCGGAAATCCAGGCCCTTCGACGCGCCTTCCGCTTTGGCCTGGCGCCCTATGAAATGCTGCGCACCCGCGGCCTACAACTGTCCCGCATTGCCGAGGCGGGGCTGGGCACCGGCGTCAACGCGCTCGTCCCGCGTCTCACGCTGGCCGATGCCACCACCCGCGACGTGACCACGCCCAACAACGACACGCTCTATGCCTCGGCCTGGCTCGACCTTTCGGATGGCCCGGTGTTCTTCTCGATCCCGCCGATTGCCCGTTATCACTCCGCCGCGCTGATGAGCATCACCAGCGATGTCGGCGCCGTGCTCGGCACCCGCAGCGTCGGCGCCAACGGCGGGCGCTATGCCATCGTCGGGCCGGGCTGGCGCGGGGAGCTGCCAGCCGGCGTGGAGCGCGTGCAGGCGCAATCGAACGACGCCTGGCTGCTGGTGCGCGTGGTGGTGAACGGGCCGGAAGACCTGCCCGCCGCTGCCGATGCCCTCACCCGATACACGCTGGCCGGCACTGGTCCGGGCCGCCCGCTCGACCTGCAGTTGCCCACGCGCCCCGATGGCCGCGCCTTCCTGGCGGCGGTCAATGCCGCCATCGAACGGTCGGGTGACCCGTTGCTGGTGGAGCGCGCGCGCCGCTTTGCCAATGAAGGCATCGGCCAGCCGTGGGAGGCGCTGCCGGCCGACCTGCAGGCGCGCTGGAACCAGAGCCTGCCAGCCCTTTATGCCGAGGTGCGGCGTGAACTGGAGCAGGGCGAGGCGGTGGATGGCTGGGTCTATCCGCCGTTCAACATGGCGCTCTATGGCGAGGATGACGACACCCGTGCCCGGGTCGCGCTGGGGGGCCTGGCAGCGCTCCCGCGGGTCGAGGCGGTCTATGTGACGGCGCGCAGCGATGGCGCCGGCCAGGCGCTCTCGGGCGCGAAGAGCTGGCGGCTGAAGATCCCGGCCGGCCTGCCGGTGGGCGGCTTCTGGTCGCTGACCATGTATGAGCGCGATGCCGACGGCCGGCTGTTCTTCGTGCCCAACGAGCTCGACCGCTATGCCGTGGGCGACCGGTCGCGCCATCTGCGGCCCGAACGCGACGGCAGCATCGAGCTGTTTATCCAGAACGCCAAGCCATCGGGCGAACGCGTGGTGAACTGGCTGCCGGCGCCGAAGGGCCCGTTCGTGCTGATCTTCCGCGCCTATCTGCCCGGCGCCGGGCTGCTCGACAGCACGGTGCGCCTGCCCCCTGTGACTGAAGGCGAGATGATCCCATGACCAGCAACAGCGCCCCTGATACCAGCAGGGCCGGCAAGCATATCCTGCTCGATATCCTCCATTCCGAAGGCGTCGAGATCATCTTCGGCAATCCCGGCACCACCGAGTTGCCGCTGCTCGATGCCTTCGTGGTGGAGGAGCGGTTGCGCTACGTGCTCGGCCTCAACGAGGTGGTGGTGATGGGCATGGCCGATGGCTGGGCGCAGGCCACCGGGCGGCTGGCGGTATGCAACCTCCACGCTGCCCCAGGTCTCGGCAATGCCATGGGCATGCTCTACAACGCGGCGAAAGCCGGCGCGCCGGTGCTGGTGACGGCCGGGCAGCAGGACATGTCGATCCGTCTCACCGAGCCGCTCTTGTGGGACGATCTCGCCACCATGGCGCGGCCGCTGTGCAAATGGTCGTTCGAGGTCAGCAGCATCGAGGAGCTGCCGCGCGCCGTGCGCCGGGCGGCCAAGGTGGCGCTGACCGCGCCGACCGGCCCGGTGTTCCTCTCCATCCCCGGCGACGTGCTGACGGCCATCGCGCCCCATGATCTCGATCTCGGCGCGCCCACCCGCATCGGCGCAGGCGTGCGCGGGGATGCCGCCGAAGTGGCGAAGGCCGCGGCGCTAATCCGTGCGGCGACCAACCCGATCATCTTTGCTGGCGACTGCATCGCCAACCGCGATGCCTTTGCCGAGATGGTGGCCTTTGCGGAAAGCGTCGGCGCGCCCGTCTACATGGAGGGCATGGCCAACCGCGCCGCCTTCCCGACAAACCATCCGCTGTTCGCCGGCACCGTGCCGCGCATGACCCCGGCGCTGCGCGCGGCAACCCGCGACCATGACCTGGTCATCTCCATCGGCGCCGATCTCCTCACGCAAAGCCAGGCCACCGGTGTCGAAGGTCTGGAGCCGGGCAAGCTGCTCGTGCACCTCGACGACAATGTGTGGGAAATCGGCAAGAACTTCCCCGCCACCGCCGCCATCCAGGGCTGCCCCAAGGCGACGCTGCCGGAGCTGACCGCGCAGGTGCGTGGCAGCGGGGACGCACGCCGCGCTGGGGTGGAAGCGAAGATTGCCGAGGCGAAGGCGGCCCTGCTGGCCAGGGCCGAAGCGGCGATGGACTCGAACCCGCTCGATCCGATGGCGGTGCTGAAGCGGCTGGGCGAAGTGATGCCCGATGATGCCATCATCATCGAGGAGCTGCTGTCATCCGGCATGAACACCGTGCGCCAGTTGCTGCCCGCCACACGGCCCGACAGCTGGTTCGGCATGCGCGGTGGCGGCATCGGCGTGGCGCTGCCGCAGGCCGCCGCCATGAAGCTGGCCAACCCGGACCGGCCGGTGGTGGCGCTGTCGGGCGATGGCAGCCTCATGTATTCCGCCGCCGCGCTGTGGACGCTGGCACATTACAAGCTGCCGGTGGTCACCATCGTCTTCAACAACGCCAGCTATCGGATCCTGAAGCAGCGCACGCGGGCCATTGGCGACCACAGCGCGCGCGAGAACCGCTTCGTGGCAATGGACCTGACCGAGCCGGCCATCGACTTCATGGCGCTGGCCGAAGCCCACGGCGTGGAGGGCGTGCGGGTGGAGAGCATCCCGGCCCTGATCGAGGCCTTCAAGGCGGCGCTGGCCAGCGATGCGCCGACCCTGATCGAGGTGCCGGTCGCTAGAGCACCGTGACGCTGTCGCGCTAGAGCCGGGCCCCGTGCCAGCGCAAGTGATCGGCCACGAAGCTCTGCACGAACCAATAGCCGTGGTCATAGCCAGCGTGGCGCCGCAGCGTCAGCGGGATGCCGGCGCGGGTGCAGGCGGCTTCCAGCAGGTCCGGGCGCAGTTGCTGTTCCAGGAACTGGTCGGCCTCGCCCTGATCGACGAGCAATTCGGCAACGCGCGCCCCGCCGTCGATCAGCGCGCAGGCATCATGCGCTGCCCATGCCGCCTGGTCATCGCCCAGATAGGCCGGCAGCGCCTTCTGGCCCCACGGCACCTGGGTGGGCGCCACGATGGGCGCGAAGGCCGACACGCTGCGGAAGTGGCCGGGGTGCTTCAATGCCAGGGTCAACGCGCCGTGGCCGCCCATGCTGTGCCCGGTGATACCCTGCCGCGCCATGTCGGCCGGAAAATGCACCGCGATCACTTGCGGCAGTTCGTCGATCAGCCACGTGCGCATCCGGAAATGGGCGGCCCACGGCTGAGCGGTGGCGTCGAGATAGAAGCTGGCCGCCTGCCCCATGTCCCACGCGGGGTCATCGGCCACGCCGTCGCCGCGCGGGGATGTGTCGGGCGTGACGACGATCAGGCCCAGTTCGGCCGCCAACCGTTGCGCACCGGCCTTGATGGCGAAGGTTTCCTCGTTGCAGGTCAGGCCAGCAAGGCACCACAGCACCGGGAACGGGCCCGCTCCCGGCGGCACGAACACGCCGAAGCGCATCGCCGTTCCAGTGCTGATGCTGGCATGGCTGTGGAAACTCTGCACCCCGCCATGACAGGCGGCGCGACTGAGCGTTTCCATCAGAATACCACCACGCTGCGGATGCTCTTGCCTTCGTGCATCAGGTCGAAGGCCTTGTTGATGTCCTCAAGGCTGAGCACGTGGGTGATCATCGGGTCGATGGCAATCTTGCCGTTCATGTACCAGTCGACGATCTTCGGCACATCGGTGCGGCCCTTGGCGCCGCCGAAGGCACTGCCCTTCCACACCCGCCCGGTGACCAGTTGGAAGGGCCGTGTGGCGATTTCCTTGCCGGCTTCGGCCACGCCGATGATGATGCTCTCTCCCCAGCCGCGGTGACAGGCTTCCAGCGCGGTGCGCATGACGTCGGTGTTGCCGGTGCAGTCGAACGTGTAATCCGCGCCGCCGTCGGTGAGCGCGACGAGATGGGCGACAAGATCCCCCGAGACATCCCTCGGGTTGACGAAATCGGTCATGCCGAACTGGCGGCCCCAGGCCTCGCGGTCGGGGTTGATGTCCACGCCGACGATCTGATCGGCGCCAACCAGCTTCAGGCCCTGGATGACATTGAGGCCGATGCCGCCCAGCCCGAAGACGATGCAGCGCGCGCCGGGCTCCACCTTTGCCGTCTTCACCACGGCGCCCACCCCGGTCGTCACCCCACAACCGATGTAGCAGGCCTTGTCGAACGGCGCGTCGGTGCGGATCTTGGCCACCGCGATCTCGGGCAGCACGGTGAAATTGGAGAAGGTGGAGCAGCCCATATAGTGGAAGATGGGCTGGCCCTTGTACGAAAAGCGGGTCGTGCCATCGGGCATCAGGCCCTTGCCCTGTGTCGCCCGGATGGCGGTGCACAGGTTGGTCTTGCCGGACAGGCAGCTTTTGCACTGCCGGCATTCCGGCGTGTAGAGCGGGATCACGTGGTCGCCGGGCTGCACGCTCGTCACCCCAGCGCCCACCTCGCGCACGATCCCGGCGCCTTCATGGCCCAGGATCGAGGGGAAGATGCCTTCCGAATCCTTGCCTTCCAGCGTGTAGGCATCGGTGTGGCAGATGCCGGTGGCCATGATCTCCACCAGCACCTCGCCGGCCTTCGGTCCTTCGAGATCAACCTCGACAATCTCCAGCGGCGTGTTGGGCGCGAAGGCGACAGCGGCACGACTTTTCATGACGATTCCCCTGTTGAACGGGCGCCACACCTGCCGGCTTTGGCGCGGCTTGCCAAGGTGGCGCACTTGCTTTTTGCGCTGCGAAGGGCCATGGGGCTGGCCGACGGCCGTCCATGGACGTGCCGGGCTTCGACACCAGACACAGGATCATTCATGCGGTTTGCCAGCGGGATTCAGGCGTAACATGCCGAAAGAGGAAATCATCCGGATCGAAGGTGAAATCACCGAGATCCTGCCCGACGGGCGTTTCCGCGTGAAGCTGGAAAACGAGCACGAGATCATCGCCTACACCGCCGGCAAGATGCGCAAGAACCGCATCCGTTCGATCGTGGGTGACCGCGTGCATGTCGAGATGACGCCCTATGACCTCGACAAGGGCCGCATCGTGTTCCGTGAGAAGACGACGCCGATGCCCATGAACCAGCGGCGGTTCTTCCGCCGCTGACAAGAGCGCACCAGCGGCGGTTCTTCCGTCGCTGACTCGCCTTCGCTTCTGGTCTAGGTTTGCCGTCCATCGGGGGGGCGAACGCCATGGCGCGCAGCATCACACATCTGGCAGACGGCATCTATTTTGGCGAAGGGCCACGCTGGCATGATGGCCGGCTGTGGTTTTCGGACTTTCACGCCTTCGCGGTGAAATCGGTCGATCTTGCTGGCCATGTCCGCACCGAACTGCAGATCGACGATTGGCCATCGGGGCTCGGCTGGCTGCCCGATGGGTCGCTCCTGGTGGTGGCCATGCGGTCGCGCCGGCTGCTGCGGCGCTGGCCCGATGGCCGGATCACCACCCATGCCGATCTGTCCGGCCTTGCCGCCTGGCACACCAACGATATGGTGGTGGATGGAGAGGGCCGCGCCTATGTCGGCAACTTCGGCCTCGATCTGGAAACCGCGATCCATGAACAGGGATTTGAGGCGGTGATTGCCAATCCGGTCGGCGCCAATCTGATCCGGGTCGATCCCGATGGCAGCGTGCATCTTGCTGCGCCCGATCTGGCCTTTCCCAACGGCAGCATGATCACGTCCGATGGCCGAACGCTGATCGTGGGCGAAAGCACCGGCATGCGGCTGACGGCCTTCAGCATCGCGGCCGATGGCAGCCTGCAGGATCGGCGCGTGTGGGCGGCGCTGCCCGGCATCGTGCCCGATGGCGCCTGCCTTGATGCCGAAGGGGCCGTGTGGCTGGCCGATGCCGGCGCGGCACGCTGCGTGCGCGTGGCCGAGGGCGGTGCCCTGCTGGACACGATCGAAACCGATCAGCCCTGTTATGCCTGCATGCTCGGCGGCCCCGAACGCCGCCATCTGTTCATGCTGACGGCGCCATCGGCCCTGGTGTCGGATTGCGCGCCGGCACCGCGTGGCCACCTGGTTGTCGCGCAGGTCGACGTCCCTGGCGCAGGCCTGCCGTAAGGCCTATTTTCGCCGCACCCGATCGCCGGGCTTCAGGCCGATCCGCTCTGCCTCGCCAGCATTCAGTTCGATCACCTCGCCGGTGATGCCGGCGGCGGGCAGCAGCGCACGCGAATAGGGCTCGCCGCGCAGCACATTCAGAACGCGCCCGGCTGGCGAGACGAAGATGATGTCGAGCGGCAGGATGGTGTTCTCCATCCAGAAGGCGGCCTGCTTCGGCGGATTCATCGGAAAGGCCATGCCGGCCGCCGGCGCCATCTTCTCGCGGAACATCAGGCCACACGCCTGCTGCTGGCTGGTGAGCGCCAATTCCACCTTGTAGGTGAAGCGGCCCTTGGCGGTTTCGAAAATGGCCGTGCCGCGCTTCAGATCGGCAAAGGGACAGGCGGCCGCCGTGCCACTCAGGGAGACAGCAGCCAGAAAAAACAACGCAATACGCATGGCAGTCTCGTTCAATCGCTACTGCCCGCCGCCCGGGCCGCCACCGCGAGCGGCCCCTTGTTGCCCGGCGCGACCCGCACTTCCAGCGGCTGACCCGGCTGCAGTTCGCCCAGCCCGGCGCGGCGCACGGTTTCCATGTGGATGAAGATATCTTCGGCGGCATCCGGGCGGACCACGAAGCCATAGCCCTTCAGCCGGTTGAACCATTTGACCGCGGCCGGCTCGAACGGCCCGGCATCGGCCAGCAGGGCCTGCGGGTTGGCGCGCTCGGCCGCCTTGGCCGCTGCCGTCTCCGGATCGGGGCCGATGGCGGTCGACAGATCACAATCGATGATGCGGCGGGCCTGGCGGCCACGTTCGCGCGCTACTGCCGCCACCGTGAGGGTGGCGCCTTCCGGCAGGGTACGGCGACCCAGTTCGCGCACCAGCGAATAATGCACAAGAACGTCGCTGCCGCTGCCGCTGTCCGGCACCAGGAAGCCATAGCCCCTGACCGGATCAAACCATTTCATCGTGCCACGAACGATCGTTTCTTCAACCGCTGCTTCGCCCTTCGCCGGATCTCCCGCAAGGGGTTCGCTGGGCGTTGCGTCCGATTTCATTCTATCCCCCATGTTGAACGCAACCACCTAGGCCCTCTAGCCTAGATGACAAAGTGATTAATGGATAGTGTTTTGTCACGCTAAGTGTCCTTTTCGCCGGCGCTGTCAAGCGCGGCGGCCGGATTAGGGGGCCGGGGTGCCCGGGATCGGCATCACCCGCATTGACTCGAGGGCCTCCCCGGCGGCAAGCCAAAATCTGGCAGGGCGCCTTTTGGCTGCGACAGATGCGGCGGGGCGCCGGGAATCGAAGGCGGACGGATCGGCATGGAACTGGCAGGACAGGTTGAAATCGCCGCCGCGCGGACCGCCCTGTGGGCGGCGCTGAACGATCCCGATGTGCTGGCCCGCTGCATCGACGGCGTGGAACGGCTGACCCGCAGCGACGGCGATACGCCGGTGTTCGATGGCGAGCTCAATGCCAAGGTGGGCCCGGTCAGGGCGCGCTTTGCCGGCACGGTGCGGTTGGAGCACATTGTCGCCCCCGAACGCTATCGGCTGGTGGGTGAAGGCAAGGGCGGCGTTGCCGGCTTTGCCAAGGGCAGCGCCGACATTTCGCTCACCGAACTGGGGCCGGCCGCGACGCGCCTCGATTATGTGGTGAAGGCACAGGTGGGCGGCAAGCTCGCGCAACTAGGTGCCCGGCTGATCGAAGGCACGGCCAAGCAATATGCAGACAACTTCTTCACCCGCCTGAAGGCCGAGGTGGAAGGCGCCGCAGCCGACCCAGCGCCCGCGGCCACCGCTGCACCGGCCGAACCGGCGCCGCAGCCGGCATCGGCTGGCGGCGG
>NZ_WMHO01000112.1 GCF_010994245.1 Sandarakinorhabdus rubra | reverse complement strand
GCGGCCAGCCCGATCCCGGCCGGCGCGCTGAACCTGCCGCCGCCCACATCCGGGCCGATTGCGCCACGCTGAGCACGCGCCGACCGGCGCACCCACCCCCCCTGCCACCACCACAAAGGGCTGTTCCCCCGATGCTGGTCGACGATTTCGATTTCCACCTGCCCGAAGAGCGGATCGCGCTGCGGCCGGTGTCCCCGCGCGACTCTGCCCGCCTGCTGTGCGTGACCGGGCGCGACGTCGGCGCGCTCGCGGACATGAGCTTTCGCGATCTGCCCGCGCGCCTGCGCCCCGGCGATGTGCTGGTGGTCAACGACACCAGGGTGATCCCGGCGCAACTGTTCGCCAGAAAGGGTGATGCGGCGATCGGGGTCACCCTCCACAAGCGCGAAACCGCCAATCGCTGGTGGAGCTTTGTCAGGAACGCCCGCCGGCTGCGCCCCGGCGACGTCATCGCGTTTGGCCGCGAAGGCGTGCCCCTTCAGGGCACGGTGATCGAGAAGAGCACGGAGGGCAGCGTGCTCTGGCAGTTCGATGCCGCCGGCCAACCGCTGGAAAGCGCGCTGCACGCCGTTGGCCAGATGCCGCTGCCACCCTATATTGCCCGCCGCCGCGACATCGACGCCGCCGACGCGGCCGATTACCAGACGCTGCACGCAGCACGGGATGGCGCGGTGGCGGCGCCCACCGCCGGCCTGCATTTCACCCCGCGCCTGTGGGACGAACTCGCGGCCGCCGGCGTGACCCGCGAGACGGTGACCCTACATGTCGGCGCCGGCACCTTCCTTCCCGTCAAGGCGACCCGCGTGGAGGACCACCAGATGCACGCCGAATGGGGCAGCCTCGATGCCGCCACCGCCGCTCGGCTGAATGCCGCCCGGTCGGCCGGCGGGCGCATCATCGCGGTGGGCACCACAAGTTTGCGCCTGCTCGAATCCGCCGCCGACGAGACCCGCACCATCCACGCCTTCACGGGCGACACGTCGATCTTCATTACCCCCGGCTATCGCTGGCGCGCCATCGACGGGCTCATCACCAACTTCCACCTGCCGCGCTCGACCCTGTTCATGCTGGTCAGTGCGCTGATGGGGCTGGACGTGATGCGCAAGGCGTACGCGCATGCCATCGAGAAGGACTATCGCTTTTACAGCTATGGCGACGGTTCGCTGCTGCTGCCGTGAGCCGGGCAGCCTGCTTCGCCCCGGTTGCTAATGTGCAGACGCGGCACCCGCAGCAGGCTGTTGAAGTTCGCACTGCAGCCGCACATATCTGACCGATGAGCGTGGCCTTCACCAAGGAATCGGATGCCGAAGCCGTTGCGGCCGATCTGCCCGACAGGCCGATCCCGGTGCACGCCAATCTTGTCACCCCCAACGGCCTGGCGCAGATCGAGGCCGCGCTTGCGGCCGCGCGCGCCGCCTATGCCGCAGCGCAGGCCGGAGATGCGATCAGCACGGACCGCACCGCCATGGCCCGCGCCACCCGCGACCTGCGCTATTGGTCTGCACGGCGCGCGTCGGCACAGTTGATCGACCAGCGGCCGGCAGATGGCACGGTCGCTTTTGGCAGCGTCGTCACCTTCGAAGGCGATGATGGCCGCAGCCGCACCTATGCGATCGTCGGCGACGATGAGGCAGACCCGGCGGCGGGCAGTGTCAGCTATGTCTCCCCACTGGCGCGCGCGCTGATCGGCAAGGGCATCGGGGAGGGTGCAATGGTGGCGGGCCGGCAGGTGGAAATCACCGCCATCGCCTGACCGTCGGCCAGCCAGGCCAGCCGGCGCTGATTGCAGGCCACGGGACGCTGTTGCCGAGCCGCAATATTCGGCTAGATGACCCTGGAGCGCCAACCGGGGGGACAGGACCATCGCCATCGCAGCACAAGGCAAGGCCGTGCCAGCGGCACGCAAGCCGCTCTATGCCCAGCTTTATGTCCAGGTACTTGTGGCCATCGTGGCCGGCGGGCTGATCGGTCATTTCGCGCCCGACACCGGTGTGGCGCTGAAGCCGCTGGGCGATGCATTCATCAAGCTGGTCAAGCTGATCATCGCCCCGGTGATCTTCCTCACCATCGTCACCGGCATCGCCGGCATGAAGGGCCTGGGCGATGTCGGGCGCGTAGCGGGCAAGGCCTTCGCCTATTTCCTGTTCTTTTCCACCATCGCGCTGATCATCGGCATGATCGTTGCCAATCTGGTGCAGCCAGGCAGCGGCATGAACATCGATCCGGCGACGCTGCAGACCGGCGCAGTCGATGAGTATGTGAAGAAGGCCAAGGACCAGACCATCACGGCCTTCCTGATGGAAATCATCCCCACCAGCATGCTGGGCGCGTTTGTGGATGGCAATCTGCTGCAGGTGCTGTTCGTCGCGATCAGCTTCGGCATCGCGCTGGCGATGGGCGGCGCGGCGGCCGAGCCGGTGACGCGGTTCCTCGAGGCAGTGGCAGCGGCGTTCTTTACGCTGGTGGCGATCTTCATGCGCGCTGCGCCGATCGGGGCCTTCGGCGCCTTTGCCTTCACCATCGGCAAATATGGCATCGGCGCCATCGCCAATCTGGCGGCACTGGTGGGCACCTTCTACATCACCTGCCTGCTGTTCGTGATCGTGGTGCTGGGGCTGGTGGCGCGCGCGGCCGGCTTCTCGATCTTCACCCTCATCCGCTATCTGAAGGCCGAACTGCTGCTGGTGCTGGGCACCTCCAGTTCGGAATCCGCCCTGCCCAGCCTGATGGACAAGATGGAGCGCGCCGGCTGCCCGCGCCCGATCGTCGGCCTCGTGGTGCCCACCGGCTACAGCTTCAACCTCGATGGCACCAACATCTACATGACACTGGCGGCGCTGTTCATCGCGCAGGCCACCGGCATCGAACTCTCGCTGGGTGAGCAGTTGCTGCTGCTCGGCGTTGCCATGCTCAGTTCCAAGGGCGCGGCCGGCGTCACCGGCGCCGGCTTCATCACCCTGGCGGCCACGCTGTCGATCGTGCCCAGCGTGCCGATCGCCGGTATGGCCCTGATCCTGGGCATCGATCGCTTCATGTCCGAATGCCGGGCGCTCACCAATTTCATCGGCAACGCGGTGGCCACCATCGTCGTCTCGCGCTGGGAAGGCGCCATCGACGAGGCGCAGTTCGCAGCGGTGTTCAGTGCCAAGGAGTTCGGTCCGGCCGCCGTCGAGCCTGGTCCTCAAGCCGATCCCGATTAGGGCACCGCGTTCATCGTCCAGTTGGCCAGTACCAGGAACGCACTGCCACCCACGAAGGCATGCGCCGCCAGTGCCGGCCCGATGATGTCGGGGCGCGGCTTGGCCATGATGCCGGCAAAGAGCCCGGAGACCACCGCGAAGCCCAGCAGCACCAGGGCGATCGTGGCATTGTCGGACAACGCCTCGTTGCCGCGGCTGATGCGTGTCACCAGCATCACCACCTCCAGCCCGCCAAAGCCGGTCAGCAGGTGAATGGCCTGCACGGCCTTGGGCGGGCGTTTCGAGGACAGAAAATACCAGCCCAGCACCAGGCCCAGCGCCACGGTGGTTCCATAGATGATGATCGGCAGCCAGACAGCCATGATCCGCCCCCTTCGCTCCTGCGGCGATACACCAGTGCCGCGCCGGCGGCAAAGGCTGGCACGCCACGGAAAGGCGCGTATAACCCGTCGCCGTGAGCGATGAACTGCGCCTTGACCCGCGCGCCGAGGAGGCGCCGGACGCGCTGGAGGAAGGCCGGCTGAGCCGCGCCTTTGTCAGCGACGTCGCCGCTGCCCTGTCCAGCGGCGACGACGAGGCCGTGCGCGCGTTGGTGGGCCCGCTGCACCCGGCCGACGTCGCCGATCTGTTCGGCGCCATCGATGCCGGCATGCGCGGTCGCCTCGCCGGCGCGCTCGGCGAACTGCTCAACGCCGACGTCGTGGCCGAGCTGGACGATTATGTCCGCGAGGACGTGCTGGACGCGCTGTCGCCGGGCGAGGTGGCCGAAGTCGTCACCCAGCTCGACACCGACGATGCGGTGGCCGTGATCGAGGACCTGGAGGCCGATGAGCAGCGCGCGGTGCTGGGCGCACTAGCCCCCGAAGACCGCGCCGACATCGAGGCGGCACTGAACTATCCGGAGGAGTCCGCCGGCCGCCTGATGCAGCGTGAGCTCGTCGCGGTGGCCGAGCACATGAGCGTTGGCGCAGTGATCGAGCGCATCCGCGCCACCATCGATCCGGCAACGGACTTCTGGGAAATCTTCGTGGTCGACATAGCCGGTAGGCCGATCGGCACCATGCGATTGAGCTGGCTGCTCACCGCTCCGCCCGATCTGAGCGTCGGCGACGTGATGAAGCGCGAGCAGACGCTGATCCCGGTCACCATGGACCAGGAGGAAGTGGCGCTGCTGTTCCAGAAATATGCGCTCATTTCTGCCGCCGTGATCGACGATGCCGGCAAGCTGGTGGGCGTCATCACCGTCGATGACGTGGTCCACATCATCCAGGCCGAAGCCGGCGAGGACGTGCTGAAACTGTCGGGCGCCGGCGATGGCGACATCAATGAGCCGGTGCTCACCACCTATCGCACCCGCTCGCGCTGGCTGGTCGCCAACCTGGTCACCGGCCTCGTTTCAGCCAGCGTGATCGGCGCTTTCTCGGCCAGCATCGAAGCGCTGGTGGCGCTGGCGGCGCTGTCTCCCATTGTCGCCTCGGTGGGCGGCAATGCCGGCAACCAGACGATGGCCGTCACCGTCCGCGCCCTGGCCACCAACCAGCTGACCGACAGCAACACCCGCCGCACCATCTGGCGCGAGATCAGGGTGGCGTTCCTGAACGGCCTGACGCTGGCCGTGCTGATGGCGGCCGGTGTCTTTGCCGTGTTCGGCAATGCCAACCTGGGCCTCGTCATCGCCGCGGCCATGCTGTTCAATATCCTGATCGCCGGGCTGGCCGGCGTGATGGTGCCCCTCACCCTCGATCGGCTGGAGGCCGACCCGGCAGTCGCCTCCTCGGTGTTCGTGACAATGATCACCGACTCGATGGGCTTCTTCGCCTTCCTCGGTCTCGCCACGCTGGTCGGCGTGCAATATCTGGGCTGATGCTGCACCTCACCAAGGTGGCCGCCGGCTGCCCCGACATCGCCACGCTCGCCGCCCGCCAGGCCCATTGGTGGGGCGAGGGCCGCGCCGGGGCGCATACCCGCTTCATGCCCAAACGCGCCGAAGAACTCATCGGCGGTTCGATCTTCTGGATCATCGGCCACCGGCTGGTGGCGCGGCAGCAGATCCTGTCCATCGCCATGGCCGAGACCGACTGGGGCCCCAAGTGCGCGATTGAGCTGGCGCCGGGGCCGGTGCCGGTCGAGCAGCGGCCCTGCCGCGCCCACCAGGGCTGGCGCTATCTGGAGGCCGGCGACGCCCCGCCCGATCTGCTGGGCGGCGAAACCAGCGGCGATGCCCTGCCCGCCGGGCTGGTCCGCGAACTCCAGGCGCTCTGGCTGCTGTAGCCGCTTCATACACTTGTTGACCTTTGGCTGTGGTGGCGCCATACAACAGTGGATGTTCAGTGACGGCCGCCCTATCTATCGCCAGATCCGCGATACGATCATCGAACGGATCCTCACCGCCGGGGACGGCGCCGTGCTGCCCTCCGTGCGGGCGCTGGCCGCCGAGGCCGGGGTCAACCCCCTCACCGTCGCCAAGGCCTATCAGGATCTGCAGACCGCAGGGCTGGTGCGCGCGAAGAAGGGCGTTGGCCTGTTCGCAGCCGATGGCGCCGTCACCCGCCTGCTGGACAGCGAGCGGGAGGCCTTCCTGTCGGATGAATGGCCGCGCGTGAAGGCGCGGATCAGCCGGCTCGGCCTCGACGTGGGCGACCTGCTCGCAGACGCCTGAACCGGGGCCTGAGCCTCACCATTTCTCTTCCGGCCACCACGGGAACACGTCGGCGGGCATGTGCTGGCTCACCGTGTCGGGATAGGCCGGCGGGCGCTTCTCGAGGAAGCTGACCACGCCTTCCTTGGCATCGCCGGAACGGCCGCGCATGTAGACCATGCGGCTGTCGAGCCGGTGCGCATCCCACGGGCTGGCCGCACCCGCCATGCGCCACAGCATCTGGCGGGTGAGCGCCACCGATACCGGCGCGGTGTTCTCCGCAATCTCCAGCGCCAGCGCGCGCGCCGCCGGCAGCAGGTCATCGGGCGCATGGGTTGAACGCACGAAGCCGCCCTTAAGGGCCTCGGCGGCATCGAACACGCGGCCGGTCATGCACCATTCCAGCGCCTGCGGAAGGCCGACGAGCTTGGACAGGAACCAGCTCGACCCGGCTTCCGGCACGATGCCGCGGCGGGCAAACACGAAGCCGAAGCGCGCGGTGTCGCTGGCCAGCCGCATGTCCATGGCGCACTGCATGGTGGCGCCGATGCCGACCGCGGGGCCGTTGACAGCGGCAATCACGGGTTTGAGGCTGCGGAAGATGCGCATCGTCAACTGGCCGCCACCGTCGCGGGTGGCCGGGTGGCTCCAGTCTATGCTGCCATCCTCGCGCACCGGATTGGCACTGCGGTGCCCGCCCAGTTTCTCGTAATCGAAGGTGGCGGCCCCGGCACTGAGGTCAGCCCCGGCGCAGAAGGCGCGGCCGCGCCCGGTGACGATCACCGCTTTCACCGCATCATTGGCGTCGGTTTCGTCGAAGGCGGCGATCATCTCGGTCATCATCACGCCGGTGAAGGCGTTCAGCTTGTCCGGCCGGTCGAGCGTGATGGTGGCGATGGGGCCATCGATATCGAGGGCGATCTGGGTGTAGCTGCCCATGTTACAGCGCCTTTCTGTCTGTTGTCAGCGTTACAGCGCTTCGATGATCGTCACGTTGGCGAGCCCGCCGCCTTCGCACATCGTCTGCAGGCCCCATTTCTTGCCGCGCGCGTGCAGGGCATGGACCAGCGTTGCCATCAGCTTGGTGCCGCTGGCGCCAAGCGGGTGGCCCAGCGCGATGGCACCGCCGTTGACGTTCAGGCGGGCATGGTCGGCGCCCAGCTGCTGCATCCAGGCCATCGGGATGGAGGCAAAGGCCTCGTTCACTTCGTAGAGATCGATATCCTCGATCTTCATGCCGGCACGGCTCAGCGCCTTCTTGGTGGCGCCGATCGGGGCTTCCAGCATGATCACCGGGTCTTCGCCGACCACCGTCATGGTGTGGATGCGGGCCAGCGGCTTGACGCCCAGCGCCTTCAGCCCGCGCTCGTTGACGATCAGCACGCCCGACGCACCGTCGCAGATCTGGCTGCTAGTCGCCGCCGTCAGGCGGCCGCCATCGGGGTTGATCAGCTTGACGCCCTTGACGCCGTCCAGGCTGACATCGAAGCGGATGCCTTCATCCTGCGTGTGGACATGCGGTGCGCCCTCATGGGTGGTCACGTTCACCGGCACGATCTCGTTCGCAAAGGCGCCGCTCTTCGCCGCCTTGCCGGCGCGCACCTGGCTTTCATAGCCAAATTCGTCGAGCATGTCCTTGGTCAGGCCGTATTTCGCCGCGATCATCTCGGCGCCGGTGAACTGGCTGAACTGGATGCCGGGATAGCGCTGTTCCATGCCCTCGCCATAGGGCATGCCCATGCCGGCCTTGGCCGGCAGGCTGACGGGCGTGCCCATCGGCACGCGGGTCATCGATTCCACCCCGGCGGCGATCACCACGTCCATCTGGCCGCTCATCACCGTGGCGGCTGCGAAATGCACCGCCTGCTGGCTGGAGCCGCACTGGCGGTCAACGCTGGTGCCCGGCACCGATTCCGGCAGCTTTGACGACAGCACGGCATTGCGCGCCACGTTGGTGGACTGCTGGCCGGCCTGGCCGACGCAGCCCATGATTACGTCCTCGATCAGCGCCGGGTCGATGCCGGTGTCATCCACCAGCGCGTTCAGCACCTGTGCCGACAGGTCGGCCGGGTGCCAGTCCCGCAGCAGTCCGCCGCGGCGGCCGCCGGCCGTGCGCTTGGCGGCAACGATATAGGCTTCGCTCATGGGTCATGCTCCTGAAGGCTGGATTCGCGTCGCGGCACTTTACGCCTGCTTCCCCCTTGGGCATTGACGGGCAAAATGATCAGGGAGAGCGTGATGCTCCGTACCTTCTGGGGAATCGCCGCGGCCGCAATGCTGGTGCTCACCCCGCCGGCTGGCGCTGCGCCGGTGCGCAAGCCGGCGCCCAAGGCGGCCCCCAAGCCGGCGCCCAAGCCAGCCCCGAAGCCCGCCGCCATCGCCCCGCTGCCCGACACG
>NZ_WMHO01000111.1 GCF_010994245.1 Sandarakinorhabdus rubra | reverse complement strand
CCGAAGCGGGGGCGGGGCGCGGCGCCCGGCGCCGGCCGGGCGGACGCCAGCCGGCAGGCCAGCAGCGCTTCGGTGGCGGCCATGTCGGCCATGCGGTTGGCCGAAGGGCGCGACCAATATTCGAGATCGGGGATCAGCGAAGGGTGGGCGCAAAGGGCAGCGGCTTCCAGCAACGCCACGCTCACCCGGTCCAGCGCCAGCGCCGCCTGCACGTGCGGCAGGGCAGAGACCCGGTCTCGCCGGGCGAGGCCGAGCAGCGCCTCGCCACGCACCAGCAGGTTGGAATCGGCCGCCGCGGCCAGCAAGGCGTCCCGCAACGCCGGGCAGTCTTCCGGCGACTGCGCGAGCAAGAAGGTCGCCCAGTCGCGGTTGGCGGGTTTGGGATCGCCAAGGAAATCGATCAGTTCAGCCACCATCGCACGCGCCGCGGCCGGATCGGCGGGCCAGTCAGCCGCTGCCAGGTGGCACAGGCGCGGCGCGGTGGGGGCGTGGATGAACGGCATTGCAGCTCAGCAACGTTCCTAGCGCAGTAGCGATGCATCGACGACCCAGCCGAGCGCAAATTTCTGTGCATGATTTGGCCATGCTGGCGCCGGGGCCGGCTTGCGCGTAAGCGATGCAGCGATGAGCGACCGTCTGACCATCGCGCTTGCCCAATTGACCGCCCGCGTCGGCGACCTCGCCGGCAATGCGCAGGCGATATCGAAGGCGCGTGCGGCCGCCGGCGCCGCCGACCTGCTGGTCACGCCAGAGCTGTCGATCGTCGGCTATCCGCCGGAGGACCTGGTGCTCAAGCCGGCGCTGGTTGCGGCCGTGCGCGCCGAAGTCGAGGGGCTGGCGCGGAACACGGCCGACGGCGGCCCGGCCCTTCTGGTCGGTGCGCCGTGGGCGGAAGATGGCGCGCTCTACAACGCCATGCTGCTGCTCGACGGCGGGCGCATCGCCGGCATCACCCGCAAGCATGACCTGCCCAATTATGGCACCTTTGATGAGAAGCGGCTGTTCACGCCTGGCCCGCTGCCGGGGCCGCTGACGGTGCGTGGCGTGCGCATCGGGGTGCCGATCTGCGAGGACATCTGGGCACCAGAGGTGTGCGAGTGCCTTGCCGAGACCGGGGCCGAACTGCTGATCAGCCCGAACGGCAGCCCCTATGAGGTGGACAAGGGCGACCGCCGGCTCTCGGTGGGCGTTGCCCGGGTCACCGAGACGCGGCTGCCGCTGGCCTATCTCAACCGTGTCGGCGGGCAGGACGAGCTGGTGTTCGACGGCGCGTCCTTCGTGCTCAATCGCGATCGCACGCTGGCCCATCGGCTGCCGGACTGGGACGAGGCGGTGCGGCTGACCGAGTGGCAGCGCGGCGCCTCGGGCTGGAGCTGCATCACTGGCGAGATCAGCCCACCCGATGACGCGGATGAGGCCATCTATCACGCCATGCTGGTCGGTCTGCGCGATTATGTGAACCAGAACCGCTTTCCCGGCGTGGTGCTGGGGCTGTCGGGCGGTATCGATTCGGCGCTGTCGGCGGCCGTGGCCGTGGATGCGCTGGGCGCCGATCGGGTGTGGTGCGTGATGATGCCCAGCCCGTTCACCAGCCAGGACAGCCTGGAGGATGCGGCGGCCTGCTCGCAGCTGCTGGGCTGCCGGCTCGACACGGTGCGCATCGAGCCGGCGATGCAGGCCTTCGATGCCATGTTGGCGCCGCTGTTCGCAGGGCGCGCGCCTGACATCACCGAGGAGAATATCCAGTCGCGCATCCGCGGCCTGACGCTGATGGCGCTGTCCAACAAATATGGCCCGATGCTGCTCACCACCGGCAACAAGAGCGAGATGAGCGTGGGCTATGCCACCATCTATGGCGACATGGCCGGCGGCTATTCGGTGCTCAAGGACCTGTACAAGACGACCGTGTTCACCTTGTCGCGCTGGCGCAACGGCCGGCGGCCGCGGCTGGGGCTGGGGCCGGATGGACCGGTGATGCCGCAGCGCGTCATCGACAAACCACCAACGGCCGAGCTGCGCGAAGGCCAGAAGGATCAGGACAGCCTGCCGCCCTATGACCTGCTCGACCGCATCCTGATGGCGCTGGTGGAGGGCGAACAGTCGGCCAGCGACCTGATCGCCGCCGGGCTGGATGCCGCCACCGTGGCACGGGTGGAACGGCTGCTCTACATCGCCGAATACAAGCGCCGCCAGGCACCGCCGGGCGTCAAGATCGGCAGCCGCAATTTCGGCCGCGACCGCCGCTACCCGATCAGCAACGCCTTCCGCACCGCCTGAACAGCGCCGGGCCGGGCCTGCCAGAGGGCGTGGCCTGTGTGTGCTCCTGTGTGTGCTCCTGTGTGTGTCTTTGTACCACAATCGAACAATTGCATGTGACACAATGACATGTTAGGCCCCGTGATGTGTGGACATGCGGGGTGGGGAGCCGCGCGCGGTCGCACAAGGGGAAACACATATTTCAAGGGCAGCTGGCGGTGCAGTCGATGGCCGCGCCGCACCAGTGAGCCCGAAAACATGGGGAAACATTATGGCCGTGAACATGGTTTCGCGGGCCGCCCTCGCGTGGGCTGCCCTCATCGCTGCCGGCACCATCGGCACCGCAGCCGCCGCGCAGGGCCAGACGCCGGAGGCGGCGCCGGCAGCGGCGGAGGAGCCTGGCGAAACCATCGTTGTCACCGGATCGCGCATCGCGGTGTCGGGCTATACCGCGCCGACCCCGGTGACCGTGGTGGGCGAGGAACTGCTGATGCGCGACGCCCGGCCGACGGTGGGGGACGCGATCCGCGAGCTGCCGGCGGTAGGCAGTTCGGCCTCGCCCAACAACACGTCGGGTGCCGGCAACATCGTGGCCGGCATCACCGGTCTCGACACTGTCAACCTTAGGAACCTCGGCGTTACCCGCACGCTGGTGCTGTTCGATGGCCAGCGCGTGGTGCAGTCCAACGTCACCGGCCAGGTCGACATCGGCACCATGCCGACGGCGCTTGTGCAGCGCATTGACGTGGTGACCGCCGGCGCCTCGGCGGCCTGGGGGTCGGACGCCGTGTCGGGCGTGGTCAACCTTGTCATCAACAAGAAGTTCGATGGCTTCAAGGCCAGCGCCGAAGTGGGCGACAGCTATGCCTTCGACCGCTTCAACTATCGCGTGCAGGCCGCCTGGGGCGCCGGATTTGACGACGACAAGGGCCGCATCATTGTCGCCGGCAACTGGTTCGACGCGCCCAGCAACATCTTCGCCAACGAGCGCGGCTGGAACCGCTATCGCCAGCTGGTCAACAACCCGGCGTTCACGCCCACCAACGACCAACCGCGGCTGATCCATGCCGACAATGTCAACCTGTCGGGCGCCACCACCGGCGGCCTCATCGTGGGGGCCTGCCGCGCCGCGCTCACGGCCACCAATGGCTGCGCCAGCGCCAACCAGGTGACCGGCGCCGGGTTGGGCAGCCTGCGCAACCAGCAGTTCATCGGCAGCAACGGCCAGCTGGCGCCGTTCGGGGGTACCAACATCTCGGGCCAGGTGGCCTCCAATGCCGAAACCCTGCAGGCCGAACTGAACAACCTCGCCATCCGCTATCGCACCGGCTCGCTGTTCGGCCTCATCAAGTATGATTTTGCCGACTGGCTGAAATTCTCGGTGCAGCTCAACTATGGCTCCACCTTCTCGCGCAACAATTCCGTGCCGTTCATCCGCATCGGCGCGCAGGCGCCCTTCATCCGGGTGGACAATCCGTTCCTGCCGCAGGCGGTGCGTGACCAGATGATCGCCAACAACTGGACGGCGATCCAGGTCGGCACCACCAACATCAACAACATCACGTCCGACACGCTGAGCTATGACAATTTCGCCACCAATGCGCTGGGCGTCCCGGTGGCGACCACCGATCGCCAGCTTTGGCGCGGCGTGGCCACGGTCGAAGGCGATCTGGGCAACGGATGGAGCTACAGCGCCTATTACCAGCGCGGCGACGTGCGGGTGTTCCAGACCACCGAATCCAACGCCATCATTGCCAACTACAACCGTGCCATCGATGCCGTGCAGGTGGGCAGCAACATTGTCTGCCGGGTCAATGCCGATGCCAGCACCACCAACGATGATCCCAATTGCCGGCCGCTCAACATCATCGGCACCGGCGTCGCCAGCCAGGACGCCATCCGTTATGTGAACGTGACGCCGGGCAGCAACTTCCAGCGCCAGCTGCTGCGCCAGACGGTGACGGCAGCCACGGTGCAGGGTCGGCTGCCCGGCCTGCCCGCCGGGGACATCGCGCTGGCCTTCGGCGGCGAATATCGCACCGAAAACGGCAATATCATCAACGATCCGGGCGCCCAGGCCCGCATCTATTCGGTGGCCAACTTCCCCAGCTTCGTCGGCAACTACAATGTGAAGGAAGGCTTCCTCGAAGTCGACGTGCCGCTGCTGAAGGACAGTGTCGTGCGCTCGCTCAACGTCAACGGTGCGGTGCGCTACACGGATTATTCGACCAGCGGCGGCGTCACCACCTGGAAGGTCGGCTTCCTGTCGGACCTCGTTGATGGTCTGAGGGTCCGTGCCACCCTGTCCCGCGACATCAGGGCGCCGAACCTCAACGAGCTGTTCTCCACCGGCCTGTCCACCCTGTCCTCGGCGGTGGACCCCAACGACAACGTCAACGTGTCGATCTTCAGCTTCGCCAGCGGCAACGCCGCGCTGCAGCCGGAAAAGGCACGCACGTTCACGGCCGGGGTGGTGCTGCAGCCGGCGTTCATCGACCGCTTCAGCCTGTCGGTGGACTATTACAGCATCAACCTGTCGGACGCGATCGTGCAGGTCGGCGCCAACGAGGTGCTGACGCGCTGCAACGCCGGGGAAGCCAGCTTCTGCAGCCAGCTGGTGTTCGGCGGCTCGCCGGGTTCGCAGGGGCAGCCGCTGCTCAGCCAGATCAACGTGTTCCCCAACAACATCGCCCGCCTGAAGACCTCGGGCATCGACTATCAGCTCGACTGGACGGTGCCGGCGCTGGGCGGCAACCTCAACTTCCGGGTGCTGGGCAACTATATCTTCCAGCTGCAGCAGCAGCAGCTGGGCAGCATCTTCAATCTGGCTGGCGCCATCGGCCCCGACAATCTGGGCGGCAGCGGTTTCCCCAAGGCGCGCGCCACCGGCTCGGTCACGTGGAGCGATGACAGCGTGTCGCTCACCGCGCAGACCCGCTTCATTGGCGCCGCCAAGCTCAACAGTGCCTGGGGCCCGAAGGACGTCGATGACAACAAGGTGCCTGCCATCGCCTATCTCGACCTGCGTGGCTCTTGGCAGGCCACCAAGTGGCTGCAGTTCTTCGGCACGGTCGACAACCTTCTGAACCAGGCGCCGCCCAACGTCGCCGCCGGCCCAACGCAAGGGCAGACCAGCTATTATTTCACGCCGATCAGCGGCATCATCTATGATGCCATCGGCCGCCAGTACCGGCTGGGCGCCCGCGTGAACTTCTGAGGGCAGGAAACCCTGTCATCTTGCCGCGTGGCCCGGTTGGCGCAATGATGGCATCGCAACGCATGAAAAGCCGCGCCAACGCGGCCACAAGGGGAGGACGACAGATGGACATGAACCGTCGTGAGACGCTGGGCGGCATGGCCGCAGGCGCACTTGCCGCCAGCACGCTGGCCGCGGCTCCAGCCGAGGCGCAGATGGCCCGCCGCCTCGGCTCGAAGGAAAAGGTCGCCTATTGGGTGGCCACCGTCACGCCGTGCGACGCCAAGGGCATGTTCGATCCCGGCGCCATGAAGGCAGTGATGGAATGGCACCAGAAGTGCGGCGCTGACGGCGTTGTGGTGCTCGGCACTTCGGGCGAGTTCCCCAGCTTCTCGGTGGCCGAGCGCAAGTTCATCACCGAGACGGCGATGAAGCACAAGGGCAACATGAACATCATCGTGGGGCCCGGTACCTCGAACATCGTCGAGACCATCGATCTGGCCCGCCATGCCCAGAGCGTGGGCGCCGATGGCCTGCTGGTGATCCCGCCCTTCTACTTCAACCAGCCGCCCAACGAGGGGCTGATCCACTATTACACGCAGCTGTTCGAAGCGGTGACGATCCCGATCAATCTCTATCACATCCCCGGCACGTCGGAGGTGGGCATCACCCACGAAGTGCTGAAGGCGATGATGAAGTATCCGCACCTTGCCGGCATCAAGGACAGCTCGGGCGATCCGGCTGGCTTTGCCGCCTTCCTGAAGGGCTTCCCGGAACTGAACATGCGCTGCGGCACGTCCAACAATCTCATCCCGGCTGTCGAAGCCGGCATGGGGGCGATCCTGGCCGATGGCAACCAGTTCAGCGACAAGTGCGCCGACATCTTCAAGACCTACCGCGCCAAGGGCGACTGGAAGGCCAAGCTGGAGCATCTGCGCGCCGCGCAGGGCATCATCCGCGACCACAACATGGGCGCCAACACCTATGCCTCGATGAAATATGTGCTGTCGCTGCGGATGGGCGGGCCGATGATGTACGCTCGCACGCCCTATCCGCAGCTGTCGGACGCGCAGAAGGCCAGCCTGAAGGCCGGCGTCGAAAAAGTGATGCAGATGGCCTGATCAAGGCCGCGTGCCTGTGCCGGCTGTGCTGCCGGCACAGGCTGCATTCATGTTCTCCCTCGCATCCCTGGGGTTCCAAAGATGATCACCACCCGTTTCCTGCCGCTTTCGGTCGCCGCCGCGCTGATGCTGACCGCGGCACCCGCCGCGCTGGCGCAGACGCCGGGCAAGGAAGGCGTTGCCGCCGCACGCACCACCAATGGCGTCGCCAACTGGACGACCTACAATGCCGATCTGAAGGGCAGCCGCTATTCGCCGCTGGACCAGATCAACGCCAAGAATTTCAACGACCTGGAGATCGCCTGGCGGTTCAAGACCGACATCCTGGGCAGCCGGCCGGAATACAAGCTGGAATCAACCCCATTGGCGGTTGATGGCGTCATCTACACCACCGGCGGCACCCGCCGCGCCGTCGTTGCCTTGAACGGCGCCACCGGCGAACTGCTCTGGCAATATGCCATGCACGAAGGCAAGCGCTCGGCCGAGAGTCCGCGCGCCCTGTCCGGCCGCGGCCTCAGCTACTGGACGGACGGCACCAAGCGCCGGATCCTCTATGTCACCATCGGCTATCGTCTCGTCAGCCTCGATGCCGACACCGGCCGCCCGGATCCGGAGTTCGGCACCAACGGCGTTGTCGACCTCAAGACCGATTTCGACCAGGATCTGGGCGATCTCGACACTGGCGAAGTCGGCGTCCACTCCGCGCCTGCCGTGTCGGGCAACACCATCATCATCGGCGCCGCCTTCCGCGAAGGCTTCACGCCGCGCACGCACAACAACACCAAGGGCTATGTCCGCGCCTTCGACGTGCGGACCGGCAAGCGCATCTGGACCTTCCACACCGTGCCGAAGAAGGGCGAGTTCGGCTACGAGACGTGGTTCAACAACTCGGCCGACATCAACGGCAACACCGGCGTGTGGACGCAGGTCTCGGTCGATGAAGAGCTCGGCCTCGCCTATCTCGCCGTCGAATCGCCGACGTCTGACTTTTTCGGCGGCAAGCGGCCGGGCCCCGGCCTGTTCGGCAACAGCCTTGTCGCGGTTGATCTGAAGACCGGCGAGCGGCGCTGGCATTACCAGCTGATCCATCACGAGATCTGGGACCTCGACAACAGCTCGGCCCCGCTGCTGATGGACGTGACGGTGGACGGCAAGCCGCGCAAGGTGGTCGGCCTCCCGTCGAAGCAGGGCTTCTTCTACGTGTTCGACCGGGCCACCGGCCAGCCGGTCTGGCCGATCAAGGAAACGAAGGTGCCCAAGGGCAAAGTGCCCGGCGAGTGGTATTCGCCCACCCAGCCGATCCCGTCGAAGCCGCCGGTCTATGCGCGCAACGGCGTCGAGGAGAAGGACCTGATCGACTTCACCCCGGACCTGAAGAAGAAGGCGCTGGAGCTGACCTCCAAATATGTGCTCGGCCCGGTCTACACCCCGCCGATCGTCTCCACGCCGGAGAAGTTCGGGGTGATCAACAACTGGGCCCAGGGTGGCACCAACTGGCCCGGCGGCAGCTTCGATCCGGCAACTGGCATCGCCTATGTCTATGCCTGCGGCGCCTGCATCTCCTCGACCGGCCTGTTGCCGCCGCCGGCCGGCCTGTCCGACATTCCGCTGGTGGTCGGCGTGGCCGGCCAGCCGGTGGTGATGATCAAGGGCCCGGGCGAAGGCGCCGGTGCCGACAGCCCGGCGCCGGCCGCGGCGCCTGGT
>NZ_WMHO01000110.1 GCF_010994245.1 Sandarakinorhabdus rubra | reverse complement strand
CCGGCGGCGAGGCCATCGCGATCACGCTGGGCGGCGCCGTGCGCGGCGGCAGCGGCACCGGCGTCGGTGTGCAGCTGGCCGGCGGGGCGGACAATATCGTCACCAGCAATGGCTCGCTGTCGTCGGTCTCGCGCCTTGCGATGGTCGGCACCGCCGGCAACGACACGCTGATCAACAACGGCGGCCTGTATGGCAACGTGCTGCTGGGCGGCGGCACCAACCTGCTGCGCAACAGCCTTGGCGCCACCTATGTGATGGGCGAGACCGTGCAGCTGCGTGACGGGGCGGGGTCCAGCGGCACGCTGCGCAATGAAGGCGTGCTGCAGATCGGCCTGTCGGCACCGCAGGTTCCGGTGGATGTCGCCGGCGGCCAGGCCCAGCCCAACCAGGATGCCGCCGCCCCGGCGCGCAGCAACCTGCTGTTTGGCGCGCGGGTGATCACGCAGACGGCGCTTGCGGGCGACTTCGTGCAGACCGCCACCGGCCGGCTGATCGCCGATGTCGGCTTTGGCTCCGCCCCGTCCGATCGCATCAACGTGGCCGGCAATGCCACCGTCGCGGGCCGGCTGGATGTGACGCTCACCCAGCTCGCCAATGCTGTGCCTTACACGCTGATCGCCACCACCGGCGGCACCGGCACCAACAACGGCATGACGGTGACCGACACGCTGGCGATGGACTACAGCCTGGCCGGCGGGGCGGGCGGCATCACCCTGTCCTACGTGCCGCGCTTCGACCAGGCATCGCTGTGGCCGAACGGCCAGGCGCTGGGCCGTCACATGAACTCGGCCCTGCTGGCCGGCGGCTCGGACGGCATCGGCCGCCTGATGGCGCTGCTCGGCAACGTGCCGGCCGGCGAGGCCGCGCGCTTCACCCAGCTGATGCTGCAGGTGACGCCGGAAGCCTGGCTGACGCCGCTGAAGCTGCACTATCAGGCGGCTGATGGCTTCCGCCGCCAGCTGTTCGGCCGCAATGCCCTCGATATCGAGGAGAACAGCATCTGGGCCAATGCCGAGTATGACAGCTTCGGCCAGAAGAGCCGGGCCGACCAGTTTGGCGCCAGTGCCGACAGCCTGTCGCTGACCGGTGGCGGTACGGTGCGGCTGGGCAGTGCCTGGACGGTGAGCGCTGCGGCCGGATACCGCCGCATCAGCCGCTTCATCATGCGCGATGGCCCGATGGCCGATGGCAATGGCGATGCGCTGCAGCTGGGCGCCGCGCTGACCTTCGAGCCGGCGAGCGACCTCAAGCTGACCGCCGGTGTCGCCGGTGGCTGGCAGTGGCTGCGGGCGCGGCGGTCCAGTACGCTGTTCGAGGCGACTAGCGCCTATGTCGAGCCGCAGGCGCGGTTCGTGCAGGTGGCGGCCTCGGCTAGCTATGACTGGCGTTGGAAGAACGGCTTCCTGCGCCCCTCGCTGGACGTGGCCGGCACGGCGCTCACCCAGTCGGGCTATGAGGAGCGCGGGCTGGGCGGGGCCGGTGCGCAGGCGCTGGACGAGACCCAGTGGCTGTGGAGCCTGAACCCGCAGCTGACGGCCGGTTTCTCCCTGTCCAGCGGCGCCAAGACCTCGATCGACCTGCAACTGCGCGGCGGCGGCGTCTTCCAGATCGGTGACAGCGCCATCACCATGCCGTTCCGCCTGCTGGGCGCCAATCCGGCGGCTGATCCGGCACAGTTGACGCTGGGCCTGAACCGCGCGGCGGCGCAGGCGGGTGCCGACATCGTGATCAAGGTGAAGGAGCGCCTGAGCATCGCCGGCGGCGTTTCCACGGTGCGCGGGAAGCGCGACAATCTGACCAGCGCCCGCATCCAGGCGCGCCTGGCCTTCTGAGGTGCGGCCGGCGGGGGTGGTGCTGCCACCCCCGCCATTCACCCCGCTTGCCAGCCATGGCCCATGCGGGCAGGAAGCCAGCCGTGTCCGACGTTCTAGCCAATGCCCGCGACGCCATCGCGCGCGGATCGAAAAGCTTCGCACTGGCCAGCCGCCTGTTCGATGCGCCCACGCGCGACCGGGCGATGTTGCTCTATGCCTGGTGCCGACACACCGATGACGTGATCGACGGCCAGGTGCTGGGGGAGGGGCGCAGCGATGATCGCCGCCCGCCCGCCGAGCGGCTGGCCGAAGTGTACTGGCAGACGGAACGCGCGCTGGCCGGCAACCCGGCGCCCGGCACGCCTTATGAGGCGCTGGCAAGGGTGGTGCAGGAAACCGGCATGCCGGCGCGCTTCCCACGCGATCTCGTCCACGGCTTTCGCATCGACATGGAAGGCCGCCCCTTCCTCACCTTCGATGACACGCTCACCTATTGCTATCATGTCGCCGGCTGCGTGGGCGCAATGATGGCGATCGTGATGGGCGTGAAGCCGGACAATCACCCGGTGCTGGTGCGTGCCTGCGACCTGGGCATGAGTTTTCAGCTCAACAACATCGCCCGCGACGTGATCGAGGACGCGATGAACGGCCGCCGCTACATCCCCGATGACTGGCTGGCCAGCGTAGGCCTGACGCCGGAAAGCTTCGCCTTCCCGCGCCACCGCCGGCAACTGGCGCGGCTGGTGGCGCGGCTGGTGTTCAAGGCCGAAGAGTATGAGGATTCGGCCCGCCACGGCACTGCAGCGCTGGGCAACCGGGCCGCCTGGGCGGTGCTGGCCGCGGCCCGCATCTATGGCGGGATCGGACGCAAGGTGCGCGCGCTTGAGGAGGCGGGCCTCGAGAACCGCGTCTCCACCACAAAGGCCGAGAAGGCCCGCGCCGTGGCGCTGGCCTTTGGCGACATGCTGGTCAGGAAACAGCGCTGGCCAATGCCGGGGCCGCCGCGCGAAGGGCTGTGGACGTTGCCGGAGTAGGGCTTGCCGCGCCCTGTGCTCCGCCCCCGGGCGCGTTTATCGCGCCCAATGCTCCGCGTTGTCGATCATGCCCATTTCGGCGCGCATCTTGGCGCTGGCCCGAATCCGGCCGCGGCCATCGGCTTCCAGCTGGGCCTTCAGCTGGCGGATCGGCGGCGCCCAGATGAAGCCAAAGCTCACCGTGCCTTCCTTGGTTTCCACCACGTGATGCAACCGGTGCGCCTGCACCACCCGCTTCATGTAACCCCATTGCGGGTTCCAGCTGTGCTTCACCCGGCGGTGGACGAGAATGTCGTGCAGGAAGAAATAGATGGCGCCATACATGGTGATACCGGCGCCAATGGCGGTGAGCATGTGCAGGCCATAGTGCGTGCCGATCATCAAGAGGATCATCGAGGGGATGGCGCCGGCAACGCCGAACCAGTCGTTCTTCTCGAACTTGCCGGTGCGCGGTTCGTGGTGGGACTTGTGCAGCACCCACAGGAAGCCGTGCATCACATATTTGTGGGACACGATGGCCACCACCTCCATGATCGCCACCACGATCAGCGCAATCAGTATGCCCTGCCACCAGTTCACATCGGTGAGCAAGGGGTAGCGGGTGGACAGGCTGGCAAGCGTATCGAGCATGCGTTCAGCCTATAGCCAGACTGCCCGGCTTAGACACTAGGGGCGATGCCGCACCCCGTCACGAAAAAGGCCACGCCGATGAAACTGCCTGTTGTTGCCGCCACGCTCGCCATTGCCCTGGCGCTGAGCGCCTGCGCCACGCGCGCCGAACGGCTGGGCCGCAATCTTTACGAGCTGGGCGTGCCGGAACGCCAGGCCTATTGCATGGGTGACCGGCTGGCTCGCAACCTCACCAACGACCAGTGGCGCACCATCGAGCGCCTCGCCCGTCTCGACGAGCGCCGCCTCAGGCGGATGAGCATCCGCGAGATCGCCGAGCGCATCAATCCGGCCGGCGACCCGCAACTGATCAGCGAGTTCGTGCGCGCCGGGGTGGGCTGCTTGATTTAACTGCCCTTTAAGCTTGGGCGAGCATGCTGCCAGTCATGGCTCGTCGCCGGCGCAATCGTCCTGATGTTACTGTACCGCTGCCGGTACTTGCCGTCTTTGGCGTGATTCTTGGTGGCGGCGGTGGGTGGATTGCGACGATGCCACCTGGCGAGCGGGCCAGCCTGATACATCGCGCTGGCAACATGGTCGACAGGGGAGCGGCACTGCTGCGGCCCGAGCCGCGTCCCTACCGCTATTTTTCCGGATGCAATGACGCCCGGGCTGCCGGATACGAAAGTATCCGGCGCGACGAGCCCTCCTACCGCGCCGAAATGGACGGCGATGGTGACGGCATCGCCTGCGAACCCTATCGCGGTTAGGTGCATGGGATTTGGCCGGGAAGCCGGGATCTGGCGACGTTACCGCCCCGCGCCGCGCCGTTTCCCGCTGAAGCCCTTCTTCTGCATCTTGGAGAAGCGCGTGGTGCGCGTGCCGGCCACGCCGCCGGTGGCCCGGCCTTTCACCGGCGTGGTCTGGGCGCCGGCGGGGACGCCCAGCTCGTCCATTTCCAGCCGGCGGATCTGGTCGCGGATGGCTGCCGCGGTCTCGAACTCCAGGTCGGCGGCGGCCTTCTTCATCTGCTCTTCGAGGTCGGCGATATAGGCCTTCAGATTGTGGCCCACGAGGTGCGGGGTGTCATCGTCGCCGGTGTCCACCACCAGGCCATCCTTCATCGACACATCGGCCAGCACGTCGCCGATGTTGCGCTTGATGGTGGTGGGCGTGATGCCGTTGAGGCTGTTGTATTCCTCCTGCTTGGCGCGGCGGCGGTTGGTCTCGGCCATGGCGCGTTCCATGCTGCCCGTCACGCGATCGGCATAGAGGATCACGCGGCCTTCGACATTGCGCGCCGCCCGCCCGATCGTCTGGATGAGGCTGGTCTCGGAGCGCAGGAATCCCTCCTTGTCGGCATCGAGGATGGCGACCAGCCCGCATTCCGGAATGTCGAGCCCTTCGCGCAGCAGGTTGATGCCCACCAGCACGTCATAGACGCCAAGCCGCAGGTCGCGGATCAGCTCGATGCGCTCCAGCGTCTCGACGTCCGAATGCATGTAGCGCACGCGCAGGCCGGCTTCGTGCAGGAACTCGGTCAGGTCCTCGGCCATGCGCTTGGTGAGCGTCGTCACCAGAGTGCGATAACCGGCGGCGGCGGTCTTCTTGGCTTCCTGGATCAGGTCCTCCACCTGGTCCTCCACCGGCTTGATCTCCACCGGCGGATCGATGAGCCCGGTCGGGCGGATCACCTGTTCGGTGAACACGCCGCCCGTCTTGTCCATCTCCCACGGGCCGGGCGTGGCGGACACGAACACCGTCTGCGGGCGCATCGCCTCCCACTCGGCAAAGCGCAGCGGCCGGTTGTCGATACAGCTGGGCAGGCGGAAGCCATATTCGGCCAGCGTCACCTTGCGGCGATGGTCGCCCTTGGCCATGGCGCCGATCTGCGGCACAGTCACATGGCTTTCATCGATGAACAGCAGGGCGTTTTCCGGCAGATATTCGAACAGGGTCGGCGGCGGCTCGCCGGGCAGGCGGCCGGTCAAAAAGCGGCTGTAATTCTCGATCCCTGCGCAGCTGCCCGTGGCGGCAATCATCTCCAGATCAAAGTTCGTCCGCTGCTCCAGCCGCTGCGCCTCCAGCAACTTGCCTTCGGCGTTCAGCTCCTTCAGCCGCTCGGCTAGCTCGTGCTTGATGGCCTCGGCGGCCTGCTTCAGAGTCGGGCCCGGCGTCACATAATGGCTGTTGGCGTAGATCTTGATGTGGTCGAGCTTCGCCACCGTCTCGCCGGTCAGCGGATCGAACTCGGAAATCGCCTCGATCTCGTCGCCGAAGAAGCTGATGCGCCAGGCGCTGTCCTCATAGTGGGAGGGGAAGATCTCCAGGCTGTCGCCGCGCACCCGGAAATTGCCGCGCGCGAAGCTGAGGTCGCCGCGCTTGTACTGCATGGCGACGAGCTTGCGCACCACCTCCTTGAGATCGGCGCTGCCGCCCTTCTTGAGGCCGAACGTCATCGCTGAATAGGTCTCGACCGAGCCGATGCCATAGAGGCAGGAGACGGACGCGACGATGATCACGTCATCGCGTTCCAGCAGCGCGCGGGTGGCGGAGTGGCGCATCCGGTCGATGGCCTCGTTCACGCTCGACTCCTTCTCGATATAGGTGTCGGAACGCGGCACATAGGCCTCGGGCTGGTAATAGTCGTAATAACTCACGAAATACTCGACCGCGTTGTCGGGGAAGAAGCTCTTGAATTCGCCGTACAATTGCGCGGCCAGGATCTTGTTGGGCGCCAGGATCAGCGCCGGGCGCTGTACCGCCTCGATCACCTTGGCCATGGTGAAGGTCTTGCCCGAACCGGTCACGCCCAGCAGCACCTGGTCCCGCGCGCCCTCGTTGGCCTCCGCCACCAGCTCGGCAATCGCCGCCGGTTGGTCCCCCGACGGCGTATAGTCCGTCTTCATCACGAAGGGCCGGCCGCCCTCGGACTTCTCGGGCCGCGCCGGGCGGTGCGGCGTGAAGGCGGGCAGGTCCGTCTCGGCAAGATTGGTGCGAATCTGGATGGCCATGGCGCCTTACATGCACCATGTGCGCGCTTTGTTCTAGCGCAGCATCCGCCGCACCAGCTGCCGGTCGCGCAGCACAAAATGGTGCCAGACAACCGCGCCGGCATGGGCAGCAAAGGCCAGCGCGAACAGCGCCGACAGCCACTGGTGCGCACTGCGCGCCGGCGGCAGCGGCACCGCCTCCGGCAACACCACGCCCAGCACCGGCCATCCGGCCGCACTGGCCAGTGCCAGGCCAGACAGCGGCAGCAGCGCCAGCAGCAGATAGAGCGCCGCCTTGTTCAGCCACGCCGCGCCATTGGGGCTGGCCGGGCCGGGGGAGGCCGCCTGCGCCAGCACCCGCAGCAACAGCAACAGCACCCCGAACAGCCCGATGCCGATATGCGTGGCGGCAAAACCGGCGCGGTCCGGCGAGGGCGCCAGCACGGTGACGAACAGGCCCATCGGCAGCGCCACGAGCATCAGCACGGCGCTCGACCAGTGCAGCAACCGCGCCAGCTTGCCCCAACGCCCGCGGGCGTTCCAGGTCGGCACCGACTCCACCTCGCGGCTCCACTGGCCGGGCAGCAGCACCAACAGCATCAGAATCGCCAGCACCGCCACGCCCGCCATCAGGTTCAGCAGCAGCGGCCGCACATCATCCGCCGGCCGCGCCGCAAACGTGCCATCGCCATTGGCCAGCCAGATCGACCACGCCATCATGCCCAACGCCGCCGCCGCCCCCACCTGCGCCAGCGCCCGCCAGTGGCGCGGCCGGGCATTCAGGCCAAACGCCAGGGCAATGGCCAGCACGAGATAGAAGACGGTCATGGCCGGCGTGGTTGGCGGTTGCCGCGCGCCGGCGCAAGTACAAAGCGGTCACGCTTGCCGGCAGGGCATGACAAGCCGGCTCTCACACCGTAAAGCCATCGCCGCCATGACCTACAGCAGCGACTTTCTCCGGCGCCTCGAGGCGCGCGGGTTTATTCACCAGATCACCGATGCCGGCGCGCTCGATGCGGCGGCGGGGGGGGGTGTGATCACGGCCTATGTGGGGTTCGACTGCACGGCGCCGTCGCTGCACATCGGCAATCTCGTCTCGATCATGATGCTGCGGCATCTGCAGCAATCGGGCCACAAACCGATCGTGCTGATGGGCGGGGGAACGACGAAGATTGGTGATCCGTCCGGCAAGGACGAGGCGCGGCAGCTGCTGGGTGATGCGCAGATCAATGCCAACATGGCCAGCATCCGCCGCATCTTCGAGCGCTTCCTGACCTTTGGTGACGGACCGACCGATGCGGTGATGGTCAACAACGACGAGTGGTTGTCGGGCCTCGCCTATATCCCCTTCCTGCGCGATGTCGGCCGGCATTTCTCGATCAACCGGATGCTGACGTTCGATAGCGTGCGGCTGCGGCTGGAGCGCGAGCAGCCGCTTTCGTTCCTCGAATTCAACTACATGATCTTCCAGGCCTATGATTATCTGGAACTCAATCGCCGCTTCGGCTGTGCGCTGCAGATGGGGGGCAGCGACCAGTGGGGCAACATCGTCAATGGCACCGATCTCATCCGCCGCATCGAAGGGCGCGAGGCGTTCGGCCTGACGACGCCGCTGATCACCCGCGCCGATGGCGCCAAGATGGGCAAGACGGCGCAGGGCGCGGTGTGGCTGCACGAGGATCAACTGCCGACGTTTGATTACTGGCAGTTCTGGCGCAACACCCATGATGCCGACGTGGGGCGGTTCCTGCGCCTGTTCACCGATCTGCCCGAGGCCGAGATCGCCCGGCTGGAAGCGCTGGAAGGCGCCGAGATCAACACGGCCAAGGCGGTGCTGGCCACCGAGGCCACCGCGCTGTGTCGCGGCCGGGCTGCGGCCGAAGCGGCGGCCGAAACCGCGCGCACCACCTTTGCCGAAGGTGGCGCCGGCGAGGCGCTGCCGC
>NZ_WMHO01000011.1 GCF_010994245.1 Sandarakinorhabdus rubra | reverse complement strand
CAGCCGGGCCGGCGGCGGCGGCGTTCAGCTGTTCCCGCGCCGCACGCCGGGGCCGATCGCAGCGTCGGCGCCCATGGTGGCGCCGGCCAGCCGCGCCGATGCGGCGGTGGCGCAAGTCTTCACCGGCCGGCGCTTTGGCGAGAAAGGGATCTGCACCGATTGCCATGTCGTCACCGACACCGGCAACCCCGACATCACCCGCCGCTTCGCCATCGCGCCGGTCACCCTCAATGATCATTATCTGCCGCAGGGCCGCTTCCCGCACGGCCAGCACAAGACGTTCGAGGGCAAGACCGGTCAGGCGGCGTGCCTCCAATGCCACGGCGGCGCGCTCACCTCGAAGCTGTCGGGCGACGTGCTGCTGCCGGGTGTCGCCACCTGCCGGCAGTGCCATGGCGCGCCGGCGAAGACGCTGTTCAGCGCCGCGCCGCGCGCCGAAGCCGGCTGCGAGACCTGCCATGCCTATCATGATGGCGTGAACCCGCACGGGCCACCGGCTGCCGCCCGGCTGGCAGCGGTGCTCCCCTGATGCGCGCAGCGTTGCAATCGGGGCAAGCCTGCGTCAGTCTGCGACGCGGTGCCGTATTTGCCCTCAACGGGCCGGTGCGAAACAGGCGCAGCCGGCGGGGGCGGCACAGATGTTGATTGCCCAGGTGACCGATATCCATCTTGGCTTCCAGCCGGATGATCCGGGGGAGCTGAACGCAAGGCGATTCCACGATGTGCTGGAATCGCTGCTGGCCCTCACCCCGCAGCCCGATCTGCTGCTGGCCACCGGCGACCTCACCGAGCATGGCGCGCTGGCCAGCTATGAAGCCCTGAAGGCGGCCACCGACCGCCTGCCCTTCCCGGTGCATTTCGCGCTCGGCAACCACGACAACCGCGCCCATTTCCGCGCCGTGTTCCCCGAGGTGCCGGTGACGCCCACCGGCCATGTGCAGTATGACTTCACCCACGGCCCGCTGCGCTTCGTGGTGCTCGACACGTTGGAGGATGGGCTGCACGGCGGCGCCTTCAGCGCGGCCCAGGCCGACTGGCTGGATGCCGCTCTGGCGGCCGACACGCGGCCCACCATCGTGGTGCTGCACCACCCGCCGATCGAGACCGGCAATGGCTGGATGACGGAGGACATCGATGCGCCCTGGGTGCAGCGCCTCGCTGCCGTGGTGCGCCGCCACGGCCATATCGTCCGCATGGTGACCGGCCACCTGCACCGCGCCATCACCACAGGCTGGCACGGCACCACGCTGGCGGTCTGCCCCTCCACCGCACCGCAGGTGGCCATCGACTTCAGTCCGCTGGATGGCAACCAGCCCGACGGGCGAGACATGATCGTGGCCGAACCGCCGGGCTTTGCCGTCCACTGGTGGACCGGACAGGACCTCATCACCCACTTCGGCACCGGCGGCGACCACCCGGTGCTGGCCCGCTACAATGCCCGCATGCAGGCGACGGTGCAGCATATATTGGCGGAGCGGATGGGGCGTTGAGGTAGAGCGCGAGGGAGGGGCGCGGCAAAGCCGCGCCGTCGGACGACACACGAAAAGGGCGGCCTGTCGGGGCCGCCCTTTTTGGTCGCCGGCCGGTCTGGCGCGAGTCCGGCGTTATCGCTGCGCGATAACGCTCGGCCGCGCTCAGACCCGCATCGGCATCAGCACATAGAGCGACTTGGCCTCGTCGCCCTCGCGGATCAGCGTCGGGGCCGAGGCGTCGGCCAGGTGCAGGTCCACCTGGTCGCCGCTCACCTGGCCCAGGATGTCGAGCAGATAGCGGTAGTTGAAGCCCACCTCGATGTCGCTGGCGGCATAATCGGCGGGCAGTTCTTCGGACGCGGTGCCGTTTTCCGGGCTGGTGACCGAAAGCGTCACCTTGTCCCGGCCCAGCGCCAGCTTCACGGCGCGGGTCTTTTCCGTGGTGGCGATTGCCGCCACCCGGTCCACGCCTTCGGCCAGCGCGCGCGTGTCGATCTTCAACAGCTTGTCGTTGGCGGTCGGGATCACCCGGTTGTAATCGGGGAAGGTGCCATCGATCAGCTTGCTGGTCAGCGTCGTGTCGGCCGAGAAGCGGAAGCGGATCTTGGCCGGCGACAGGCTCACCTCCACCGGGGCATCGCCAGCCATCTCGTCGAGCAGCTTGCGCACCTCGTTCACGCACTTCCTCGGCACGATCACGCCCGGCATGTCGGCGGCGCCGGCCGGCAGATCCAGCTCGATGCGGGCCAGCCGATGCCCGTCGGTTGCCACGCCGCGCAGCTTGGGGCTTGGGCCGGACGTGGCGTGGATGTGGATGCCGTTCAGATAATAGCGCGTCTCCTCGGTGGAGATGGCAAAGCGGATGGCATCGATCAGTTCGCGCAGCTCACCGGCCGAGAGGGTGAAGCGCACCGGCAGATCGGTCTCCGCGATCACCGGGAAATCGTCGCGCTTCAGCGTCGACAGGCTGAAGCGGCTGCGGCCGGCCACCACGGTCATCCGCTCGCCGGCCACCGCCAGCTCGACCTGGCTGCCCTCGGGGAGCTTCCTCACGATATCGAACAGCGTGTGGGCCGACACCGTGGTGGCGCCCTGCACGTCGATGGCCGCAGGGATCGTCTCCACCACCTGCAGATCAAGATCGGTCGCCATCAGGCGGAGCCCGTCGCCGCGCGCCTCGATCAGCACGTTGGACAGGATGGGAATGGTGTTGCGCCGTTCGACCACCGACTGGATATGCCCCAGGCACTTCAGCAGCGTTGCGCGTTCGACGGTGGCCTTCATCCCATTCCCTGTTGCTAGGCGTGAATTTGCGCGCACTATAACCATTCAGACGCGCCGGCATAGTGGCCAAGTGCGGCGCCGGCGGCCTAGTGTAGCGGCCATGGACCTGATTCTCGCCCGCCACGCCGAAACCGTGTTCAACGCCGCCGCGCGCATGCAGGGGCACATGGCACACACCCCCCTCACCCGCGCCGGCATTGCCCAGGCCGAAGCCATGGGCGCCGCGCTGAAGGACGTGCTGGGCGACGCGCCGGACCGGGATTTCTGGGTGAGCCCCTCAGGCCGCACCCAGCAGACCGCCGCCATCGTCGGCGAGCATCTCTCCGTGCCCTTCTTCGACTGGCGACAGGACCGGCGGCTGCTCGAAATCGACGTCGGCGAATGGGAAGGCCGCTACTATGCCGACATCGTCGCCGACCTCGGCGAAAGCATCGTCTGCCCCGATCGCCGCCTTTTCCGCGTGCCGCCCCCCGCCGGTGAATGGTTCCCCGAAATCGCCGCCCGCCTCACCGACTGGCTGGCCGAACTCGACCCCACCCGCCCTGTGCTGGCCATCAGCCACGGCATCACCGCCCGCGTGCTGCGCGGCATCCTCGTCGGCGGGCAGGACTGGCACGGCGTCCCCGTCGCCGCCGACGCGCCACAGGGCACGGTGTTCCACATCCGCGATGGGGTCGAAACGATGCTCCACGTGGGCAGCGGTGCGCAGGGGGTGCGGGCGGCTTGAAGGTTTTCAGGAATAAGGAGAGCCTCCGGCGGGCAGGGACTCGTCCCTGCACCCATCAGCTTTAACGACGGCCTGATCTCGTTCGCGAGGCCGCGTTAAGAGCTGGCTGTCGAGCATACACTGAAGCCTGCGCCCCGAACATGGCAGCGCCGGCCGAGCTACCTCGACCGGCGCGCTTAACAATAAACGATCTTGGCAGGCTATGAGCTCACCGACTCAAGCTGCTCGCTAGGCCGTTGGAACAAGGGGAGAAACCGCGGCTTGGCCGTTACCTTCGTCCAACAGGTTGCCAATTCGGTCAATCGACCGCTTCATCTCGGCTTCGTCGATTGACCGCTTTTCACCAGCAGTCAGCTCAATACCGAGCTTTGCCTTGATGAACGCCTTGGTGGCAGCGCGAGCCTGCCGGTTGGATACGACCGAATTGGAGACGATGCAGACGTTCTCCCACTCGGAGTTCTTCTTGGACCAGTCGATGCCTTCGAGGGCCTTCAACTGCTCCTTCCAGTTGTCCCGCCCGATCAGGTCGACCCCGAGGCCGCCAAGGGCGCGAAGCACCGTCGAGTGGGAAGAGATCTTCTCCTGCCGCAGTTCGAGAGCAAGCTTCTGGCCGCTGAGCACCTTGGTCCAGTCCGGCATGTGGGCAGCGATCGCGTTCCAGTAGTCTGTCAAAAGTGTGGCGTTGGCGACGATGTCCTTCTTGTCGTGGCCCTTCAGCAGCTCCGCGTTGGCGTCGTAGAGCGCCGCCAGCGTGAACAGCTTGGTGGACTTGGAGCTGAGTGACACATTCTCCTTGTCAGTCAGTTCACGGAAGACCGGCACTTGGTCGATCATTGCCAAGGTCGAAGCGGCCACGGCATCCCGCTTGTCAAACAGGATATCGAGCGATTTTGAGGTCTTCTGGACGTAGCGATTGAGGTCCGAGAACATCTGCTGAACCCGTTCGGTCGATTCCCATGGGAACAGAAGGACAGAGATCGCATGCCCTTCGATCGGCACGCCATCTTGCAGAGCCTTCACGATCCCGGCGCGCCGGTGCTGACCATCGTTGATGATCAACTCATCGCCCAACTGCAGAATGAGCACGCCGATATCCGATCCTTCGGTGAACGGCTCAAACTTCGGCTCGCCTTTGTAAGATGCCGTGATCGACGAGAAGATGTAGTTGTCTTCATTCTCGGCGATGTAGGTCGCCAAGTCGGGGACGCGCTTCTCGTTCAACACCCGCTGCTCGCGGTCTTCGGGGCTGATACCGGCCCAGTCGGTGAACTTGAAGAACTGCGGCACGGCCTTCATCGGCATCAAGCACGAGTAGTACGTGCGGGTGCCCATCTTCCCGCGCATGGCGGGCACACGGATATCAAAGTTCATTTTCGGTCTCCTTACAGAGCTCGCCAAGGCTTGAGCGAACCACTCGCTCATTCACGCCCCGAGCTCTAAGACCGAAACATATACAGCTCTCTTCACCCTGTCAACGAGCTCCCTTTCTTTTTTTATAGAGCTCGGATTCATCGTGCAGCCAGCTCTAGCCGTCTCAGGATACAGCTGTGTCGGCTTGGTCATTGCCGCATATGTTAGCAGAGAACGTCCAATGGTCGATTAGGCCGGCAGACATGCCCGTTGCGCATTAAGGAATCCCTCTGGGTTCTCGTCATTTATGAAACAAACTTCGAGAGTTGCCCCTCCCAATCGCACAAGGGGCTGCAGGGACGAGTCCCTGCCCGCCGGAGGCCTCTTCTTCCCTGCCCCTTCTTCTGTCCTACGCCGCCAAGGCCTGTCATCATGGTGGCGGCTCAAGGCGCTGGCCGTAGGCTGATGGAAGCGCCAAGCGGCCTTCCGCGCGCATGAGAAGAATCTGTAACCTATGTGACCTACACGATGGGGGCAGGCGATCTTCGGTCAGCAGCTTTTCACTTTGTTGGCAGGGCATGCGCCCGTAGAAGGCCCGTATCGCAACTGGAGTCCCCACCATGTCTGATCCCGTTGTCATTGCCAGCCATGCCCGCACGCCGATGGGTGGGTTTCAGGGGGTGCTGGCGGGGCTGACGGCTCCGCAGCTGGGCGCCGCCGCTGTGCAGGCCGCCGTGGAACGGGCCGGCGTGTCGCCGATGGCCGTTGAGCAGATCGTGATGGGCTGTGTGCTGCCGGCCGGGCAGGGCCAGGCGCCGGCGCGGCAGGCGGCGTTGGGCGCGGGCTTGCCGCTGCATGTGGAGGCGACCACCATCAACAAGATGTGCGGCAGCGGCATGCAGGCGGCGATCATGGCGCATGATGCCCTGCTGGCCGGCACGGCGCGGGTGATGGTGGCGGGCGGCATGGAGAGCATGACGAACGCGCCCTATCTGTTGATGAAGCATCGCGGCGGTGCGCGCATCGGCCATGATGCGGTGAAGGACAGCATGTATCTCGATGGGCTGGAGGATGCCTATGACCCCGGCCGGTTGATGGGCAGCTTTGCCGAGGAAAGCGCCCGCGATTACCAGTTCACCCGCGCCGCGCAGGACGCCTTTGCCATCGCCAGCCTGGAGCGCGCCCAGAAGGCGATTACCAACGGCGCCTTTGCCGGCGAGATCGTGCCGGTGGCGGTGCCATCGCGCGGCGGCGAGGTGCTGGTCGACACCGACGAACAGCCCGGCAAGGCGCGCATCGACAAGATCCCCAGCCTGAAGCCGGCCTTCGCCAAGGACGGCACCATCACCGCCGCCAACGCCTCCTCGATCAGCGACGGGGCGGCGGCGCTGGTGCTCACCCGGCAGAGCGTTGCCGAGGCCGAAGGCTGGAGCGCGAAGGCCCGCATCATCGCCCACGCCGCCCACGCCCATGAACCGGCGCGCTTCACCACGGCCCCGGTGCCGGCCATTCAGAAGGTGCTGGACAAGGCCGGCTGGACGGTAGCCGATGTCGACCTGTTCGAGGTGAACGAGGCGTTCGCGGCGGTGGCCATGATCGCGATGCATGATCTGAAGATCCCGCACGAGAAATTGAACATCCACGGCGGCGCCTGCGCGCTCGGCCATCCCATCGGCGCGTCGGGCGCGCGCATCCTGTCGACGCTGATAGCCGCGCTGGAACTCACCGGGGGCAAGCGCGGGGTGGCGGCCCTGTGCATCGGCGGCGGCGAGGCGACCGCCATGGCAGTGGAGCTGCTCTGATGTCGCTCACCGGCAAGCGCGCGCTGGTCACCGGCGCCACCAGCGGCATCGGGCTCGCCATTGCCAAGGCGCTGGCGCAAGCCGGGGCCCGGGTGATGATCAATGGTTTTGGCGATGCGGCGCAGGTGGCGGCGGCGCAGGCGGAGGCTGGCGGTGCCCTCTACCATGGCGCCGACATGTCGAAGCCAGGCGAGATTGCGGCGATGATGGCCGCCGCGCACGAGCAGCTGGGCGGCGTCGACATCCTCGTCAACAATGCCGGCATCCAGTTCGTCGCGCCGGTGGAAGAGTTTCCTCCGGAAAAATGGGATGCAATCCTGGCCATCAACCTGTCGTCTGCTTTCCACACCACGCGCGCGGCGGTGCCGGGCATGAAGGCCGCAGGCTGGGGGCGCATCATCAACACCGCCTCTGCCCACAGCCTCGTCGCCTCGCCGTTCAAGTCGGCCTATGTGGCGGCCAAGCACGGCATGGCGGGCTTCACCAAGGCCATCGCGCTGGAAGTGGCGGAGCACGGCATCACCGCCAACTGCATCTCACCGGGCTATGTGTGGACGCCGCTGGTGGAAAAGCAGATCCCCGACACCATGGCCGCCCGCAAGCTGACGCGCGAACAGGTGATCGAGGACGTGCTGCTGAAGGCGCAGCCCACCAAGCAGTTCGTGACGGTGGAACAGGTGGCGGCCCTCGCCCTGTTCCTGTGCAGCGATGCGGCCAGCCAGATCACCGGCGCCAACATGACGATGGACGGCGGCTGGACAGCGGCCTGAACCAGCCCCGGATTCCATCCCCGTTATCCCCGTTATCCACAGGCAAGATTGCCGATATTTCAGTTTGACGACTCAGTGGAAGGGTGCGAGCATCCACTTGTAGCCGGGAATTGACAGGAAGCGGAAACGCCAACGGAATGAAGCGGTTATCACCAGTCGCAGGTGACAAGTCCCATCTTAGGAGGGGAATTTGATCGGCCAGGCTGGTGGGGCTGGAAGGCCAGTGGAACCGAAGTTGATCCCCCGCCGCAAAGCAGGGGTGGAAGCAACGGGAAAGCCGGGAGCCAGCCTGGGCCGGAACGCCGGTCCGCATCAGGCAGCTGTGCACAGGAGCGATCCGGAAGGCAGCAGGCCAGAGCGGGCAAGGGCACGACCCGAAGGCTGCAGGCAGCAGCCCGCAGGAAGGATGCAGAGGCGCAAGCAGCTCCATCGGAACGGCAGGTGAGCGCGGCGGCCAGGGCCAGCGAGGCCGAACCAGAGCGAACCGGGAGGCGCAAGCCAAACGGGCCAGCAAAGGGGAGGTGCGGACCGGTCCTGCAACGGCGGCACGGTGGCGGAAGCCACCGCGTCCGCCGGATGCGAAAGTGCCGTGGAGTGGCGAGAGGCCAGCCGCTGCAGCTTCTGTCGGAAGGCAGCAAGCGCAGGCGCGCCGACCGCACCGCCCACGTCCTCTTCTGAGGGGCACGACACAGTGGCCGCTGGTGGCAACACCAGCGGCCATTATGTTGTGAAGGGGTTCAGGCGGCGGGCCGCCGCCAGACTCACGCGAACACGGCCGGCGACCAAGAAGGGCGGCCCCCAACAGGCGCCCATTTCGTGTGTCGTCCGACGGCGCGGCTTAGCCGCGACGTCTCTTCTCCAGATCTCTGACGAACCGCCCCCGCCGCTTACGGCTTCACATCAGGCGGCAGTTCGCCCGCCATGCTCGCCGCCACCTTCTCGGCTGCCTCCATCACCCGCAGCAGGTTGCCGCCGGCAATCTTCTCGCAATCGGCCTCGCTGTAGCCGCGGCGCAGCAGTTCGGCGATCAGCGCCGGATAGGTTTCCACGCCCTCCAGACCGGTGGGCGTCGATTCGATGCCATCAAGGTCACCGCCGATGCCGACATGGTCGACGCCGGCCAGCTTCACCAGCCGGTCGATATGGTCGGCAACATCCTTGATGCCCACCGGCGGCAGCGGGTTGCTGGCTTCCCAGGCCTTCATGCCGGCGGCCTGGCGGTCAGGCTGCGCGATGTAGAGGGCGGACAGGCGCTGGCGCTCGCCAGCGCGCGCGGCTTCCCAGGCCTGGCGGGCGCTGTTGATGAAGCCGGGGACATAGGTGGTCATCACCACGCCGCCGTTGGCCTTGACCAGCGGCAGCACGTCATCGGGCACGTTGCGGACATGATCGGCAATGCCGCGCGCGCTGCTGTGCGAAAAGATCACCGGCGCCTTCGCCGTGGCCAGCACCGCCTTCATGGTGCCGGGCGACACGTGGGAGAGATCGACGAGCATGCCGATGCGGTTCATCTCGTGGATGATGGCCTTGCCATAGGCGCTGAATGGCTCGGCGCGCGGCGGCTCGTTGGCACTGTCGGCCCAGTCATTGTGCTTGGTGTGGGTCAGCGTCATGTAGCGCACGCCCAGCGCGTGATACATGCGCAGCACCGGCAGGCTGTTGTCGATCTGGCTGCCGCCCTCCACGCCCATCAGGCTGGCAACCTTGCCGGTCTTCTGGATGCGGCGGATGTCGGCGGCGGTGGCGGCCAACTCAAAATCGGCCGGATACTTGGCCACGAAGCCGCGCACGATGTCGATCTGTTCGATGGTGGCCTTCACCGCCTGCGGGCCGGTGACGGTGGCTGGCACATAGACGCTCCAGAATTGCCCGCCGACCCGGCCCTGGTGCAGGCGGGTGATGTCGGTCATCAGCGGGCGGGTGAACTTGCGGCTGTCGGCCTTCAGATCCTGGCTCCACCAGCCTTCGCCGAAACTGCCGCGCAGCGCACCCGGCCAGTCGTTGTGGCCATCGATGATCGGCTGGCGCTTCAGCACGGCTTCCGCGCGCTTCAGCATGGGATCATCCAGCGCAAGGGCGGGCATGGACAGGGTGGCCAGCAACAGGGCGGGCAGCAGGCGGGCGCGGTTCATCATCATGGGTGTCGTGCTTTCAGGCAGGAGGCAGGCGGCGCAATCGGCCAAATGGCGCAGCGACTATGGTCAGGGCGTGGTGGGCGGCTTGGTCGTCGCCGCCGGGCGGCCGCGCGGGCCGGCCCATGTCCAGCTGGCGATCTTCCAGCCGGCGGCCTGTTTCTGCAGCACGAAGGTCATGCGCCCCGGTTCGGCCATGGCCTTGCCATTCTGGGTGAAACTGTAGGTGGCCGTGGTGATGACATAGGCGGCGCTGCCGCTCGTCTCGGCGCGCAGGGTGTTGCCGATGGTCAGCTTTTCCTGGGTGCGGCCGGCCGCCTTGCTGTCCTTGCCCAGATCGGCGAGCCAGGTGTCGAAGGCGTCGCGACCGCTCCACATATAGGGCGGCGGCTCGTCGATGATCACCGGGTTGGCGGTGTGGGTCGCTTTCGCAGTTGCCAGGTCGCCCTTGGCGAAGGCTGCGGCAAAGGCATCGATGGCACCGCGTGCCGGGCCGGCCGGATCGGCGGCAAAGGCAGGCGTGGCGGCAGCCAGCATGGCCGCGATCAGCATCATCCGCATGGTATGAGTCTCCCCTGTTGTGGGCGCAATGCTACGCCTGCGGCACACGCCCGCCAAGCACTGATGGTCGCACCCCCGCCGCCCTCTCTTGCCCGATAGGTGACGGGCGGGGATGGCTGTGGCTTTGATGGCCGCAAATCCGCTTTGCCGAAGGAAACACCCCATGCTCGAAGCTGCCGATCGCCGCGTCTATGGCCCCGATGAACAGGCGTTCCGCGACACGGTGCGCAAGGTCTTCGACAAGGAGCTGATCCCCAACCTCGACCGTTACGAGGAAGAGGGCATTGTGGACCGCAAGTTCTGGCGCGCCTGCGGCGAGGCCGGGCTGCTGTGCCCCGGCGTGCCGGAGGAATATGGCGGGCTGGGCCTCGATTTCCGCTACAACGCCATCGTGGACGAGGAACTGGCCTATGCCGGCTCATCGGCCGGCATCACGCTGCAGTCCGACATCATCGCCGATTATCTGATCGCCTATGGCAGCGAGGAGCAGAAGCAGAAGTATCTGCCGAAGATGATCAGTGGTGAGCTGATCACCGCCATCGCCATGACCGAGCCGGGCGCCGGCAGCGACCTGCAGGGCGTGCGCACCACGGCCAAGAAGGATGGCAACCACTATGTCATCAACGGCTCCAAGACCTACATCACCAACGGCCAGAATGCCGATCTGATCATCGTGGTGGCCAAGACCGATCCGGAGGCCGGTGCCAAGGGCACCTCGCTGATCCTGGTGGAGGCAGACCGCGAAGGCTTCAGCCGCGGCCGCAACCTCGACAAGATCGGCCAGAACAGCGCAGACACCTCGGAACTGTTCTTCAACGACGTGCGCGTGCCGATGACCAACTGCCTGGGCGAGGAGAACAAGGGCTTCATCTACCTGATGAGCCAGCTGCCGCAGGAGCGCCTCTCGATCGCCATTTCCGCCCAGGCCGGCGCCCAGCGCGCCTTCGACGAGGCCGTGAAGTTCGTGAAGGACCGGAAGGCCTTCGGCAAGACGGTGTGGGATTTCCAGAACACCCAGTTCACCCTCGCCGGCCTCAAGACCGAACTGCAGGTCGGCTGGGCCCATATCGACTGGGGCCTGCAGAAGCTGATCGAAGGCAAGCTGACCGCCGCCGAAGCCAGCGCCGCCAAGCTGTGGCACACCGAACTGCAGGGCCGCGTGTGCGACGAGGCGCTGCAGCTGCACGGCGGCGCCGGTTACATGAATGAATATCCCATCGCCCGCCTGTGGCGCGATGCGCGCGTGCAGCGCATCTATGGCGGCACCAGCGAGATCATGAAGCTGGTGGTGAGCCGGACGATCTGATCGCAGCCGGACGAGCGGATAGCGTCACGCGCTATCCGCCAACTCCAGCAAGACCGACCTGCGGGTTTGGGCAAGCCAGCGCGGCAGCTTTGCCGGCGCAGAGGCTAGCCTGAAGCCCGTTCGACGTCACGACCATCACGGCGGCGAAGTCGGCAGCAGCGATTCCGCGCCGCGCGGGCTGGTGATCGGATCGGCATGACGGTGCACCAGCCGCCAAGCCTGGCCCTGACGCTGATAGACACTGGTCACTCGCGCCGCGAAATCGGCGAAATCCGGGCTGTTGCCCAGCCTGGCGTGGCCGTGCTCCACTTCCACCAACACCCATGTTTCGCCGCCACCATAGACGGCGATCCGATCCACGCTGGTCACCGAGCCGTCGTGATACTTGGTGGCGGCATTGGCGAGGCGGGCGCGCACTTCGGCAGGCCCCTTGCCGAACGGGCCGAACGGATTGCCCAGCGTGATATCATCCCGATCGGCAAACAGCGCGGCATAGCCGGATGGATCGCCGTTCAATATCCTGCGCAGCGCCTCGTGGCTTTCGGTGACGGCCTTTTCGAGTGCTGGCGGCAGCCCGGGCGGCTTTGCGGTTGCTGGGCCTGCCAGCAAAGCGGCAGCGGTGATCGTCAAGCCAATCCAGGTCATGATGCGCCCCTCCCCTGATCGCCAGGCAGCCTAGACAAACTGCATGGGGCGAGCCAGCCAGATGCGGCAATCTCCGGAATGGAACTGCCGGGATTCTGCCCTTATCGGGTCGCAATCCTGTGCAATGAGCGCCGCCATGAGCCTTTCGACTGCCGCCCGCCTGCCCGACTCCAGTCCACGCGAAACCAATGGTGCACTGGCTGGAGAGGATGTGGCCCTGATCAAGCTGGCCGCTACGCTGGGCCGCGAGCTGGGTGACTATCGGCCCGCCATCTACTGGGCTGACACGGCTGCTTCGGCCATCATCGGCTGGGGCGCGCTGGCGGCGCTGATCCTCGCCGATGGCCTGCCCATGGCTGCCACCGCCGCGCTGGCGGTGGTCGCCGTCCTCGCCCTCTATCGGCTGGGCAGCTTCATCCACGAGATCAGCCACATGAAGGATGACAGTGTGCCCGGCTACCGGCTGGCCTGGAACCTGATCGCCGGCATCCCCCTGATGATTCCCAGCTTCATGTATGAGGGCGTCCACAATCTGCACCACGCCCGCAACCGTTACGGCACGGTGCGCGATCCGGAATATATGGCGCTGGCCCTGAAGCCCAAGATCAGTGTGCCGCTGTTCGTCGCCATCGCCGCGCTGGGGCCGATCGGCCTCCTGATCCGCTGGGGCCTCCTGGCGCCGCTGTCGCTGTTGAAGCCGGTGCGCAACATGGTCCGCGCGCGATTCTCGGCGCTGTCGATCAACCCCGAGTTCCGCCGCGATCCGCCAGCCGGCCCGGCCGCCGCGCGCTGGACGGTAATGGAAGTCGCGACCTCCACCTTCGTCATCGCTGTGCTGACCGGGGTCGCCACCGGCCTGATCCCCTTGCGCGCCTTTGCCATCTGGCTGGCCGCGCTGTCGGCCAGCATGGTGATCAACCAGGTGCGCACGCTCGTCGCCCATCTGTGGGAGAATGACGGCAAGGTGATGACCATCACTGCCCAGTTCCTCGACAGCGTGAACGTGCCGCCGCCAGCCATGTTGCCGGAACTGTGGGCGCCGGTGGGCCTGCGCTATCACGCGCTGCATCACCTGCTGCCCGGTCTGCCCTATCACGCCCTGCCGGAAGCGCATCGCCGGCTGCTGGCGGAACTGCCGGCCGACAACAGCTACCACGGCGGCAACCACCGCAGCCTGAGCCAGGTGATCGCCCGGCTGTGGGCGAGCGCGGGGACGGCGCGGGCCTGAACCCGCTGGCCGGGCGTCACACCCGGCCGTGTTCCTTGTTCCAGGCCTCCACGCGCGCCATCGCCATTTCCATGATGTGCGGCGCCATGTTCTCGGGCGGCGGCGGGAAGCTGGTGAACTCGTGGCTGGCGCGCAGCACCTGGTCCCCGCGCGCGATCACGAAGCCTTCCCACCCTTTGTCACGCACGGCGTTGCAGATGTCGCTGTAGACGTCGAGACCGCCGGTATAGGCGAGGAAACGGCGCGGCTTGCCCGGCACGTTGGCGCCCATGTACCAGCTGTTGGCGCGCGGGAACAATGTCATCGCTGCCGACTGGTCGACATGGTCGGTCCACGCCTGTTCCGCCTCGCGCGTTGCCTCGATGCGGCCGGCCTGGCTGGCATTCAGGCTGGCGATGATGTCAGCAACATAATCGACATGCTGTTCGATGCTGTTGATCATGTTGGTCAGCACCGATGGGCTGCCGGGGCCGGTGATCAGGAACAGGTTGGGGAAGCCGGCGACCATAAGGCCGAGATAGGTTTCCGGGCCGGCGGCCCAATGCTCCTTGATGGTCTCGCCGTTCACCCCGCGGATATCGACACGCTCGATGGCACCGGTCATCGCGTCAAAACCGGTGGCCAGCACCACGGCATCGAAATCGAAGCTGCGGTTCTTGGTGCGGATGCCGGTGGCGGTGAACGTCTCCAGCGGGTCTGACCGCAGATCGACCAGCTCGACATTGTCGCGGTTGTAGGTGGCGTAATAGTTGGTGTCGACGCATGGGCGCTTGGTGCCGAACGGGTGATCCTTCGGGGTGAGCATCTCGGCGACCTTGGGGTCCTTGACCTGCTCGCGGATCTTCTCTGCGATGAAGTCGGCGACGATCTTGTTGGCCTCCGGATCGATGGCCTGATCGGCAAAGGCGCTGAGGATGCGGAACCCACCCCAGGCCCAGCGTCGCTCCAGCTCCGCCTTGATTTCATCCGGCGGGGTCTGGGTGGCGATGGCGTCCTCGCGCGGATCATTCCAGAAACCGGTGGGCGTGTAGCGCGAGCGGGCACGGAAAGCCCGCGGGTCCTTCAGCCACTCCTGGAACTCCTCTTCCGGGATCGGGCCATTGCGGGCCGGCGTGGAATAGTTGGGCGTGCGCTGGAAGACGGTGAGATGGGCGGCGCTTTCGGCGATGATCGGGATCGACTGGATGGCCGACGAGCCGGTGCCGATGATGCCGACACGCTGCTCGCTGAAATCCACCCCTTCGTGCGGCCAGCGCGAGGTGCGATAGATGGTGCCCTTGTAGTCGTCGAGACCGGGGAAGGTGACGTCGGTCGGCACCGACAGGCAGCCGGTTGCCATCACCACGAAGCGCGCCGGGATCACCTCGCCCGTGTCGAGGGTGACATTCCAGCCGTCGGCCTTGGCATCCCAGTGCGCGGCCGTCACCCGGGTCTTGAATCGGATGTCCTTCTTCAGGTCGAAGCGGTCGGCAACATGGTTGGCATAGGCCAACAGTTCCGGCTGTGGGGCATAGCGTTCCGACCAGCGCCATTCCTGTTCCAGCCGCGCATCGAAGCCATAGCTATAGTCGAGGCTCTGGATATCGACGCGGGCACCGGGATAGCGGTTCCAGTACCAGGTGCCGCCGACGCCGCTGCCGGCCTCGATCGCCTGCACCTTCAATCCCTGTTCGCGGCTCTTCAGCAGCATGTACATGCCGGCAAAGCCGGCACCCACGATCAGTACATCGAGACGTTCCGCCATTTCCCTCTCCCCGAGCCCCGGCGACCGGGGCGATACCACCACGCTATCATGCAGGGGTGTACGGCAAAGCTGGGACTATTGAGTGCGACAGTAAAGCCCGAAATAACAGGGCCCGGTGTCGGGAGACACCGGGCCCTGCCTTTGCCTGCTGCGGATCAGATCAAGCGGCGGGCTTGACAGCCTCCGCCGCCGCAGCGGTCTCGGCCGGCGCCGGGGTGGTGGCCACCACCGGGGCCGGAGCGGCGACCGGGGCGGCGCCCTTCAGCGCCGGATAGTCCTTCAGCATCTTCACCCCACCCAGCGGCTTGTTCACGCCCTGGTGGCAGGTGGCGCAGTTCACCTTCAGCGGGTCACCGTGCGGGCCGCGGCGGTTGCCATAGAGGCCCTTGCCGTTGGCCGGCCACACGTCGCCCAGCGCGGTGATGTAGTTGTTGTTCACATCCCGCACCATGCGGATGCCATACCAGGCGTTTACACGCTGCGGACGGCTGTCCTCCCACTTCGCGAAATTGTTCGAGTTGTGGCAGAAGGAGCAGTTCACGCCCAGGCCCTGGCTCATGTGCATCATCAGGCCGTAGGTCTTTTCGGTGGACTGGATCGAGGCAGCGCTGGCCGCGGTGGGGAAGGCCTTGCCGCCCACCCGGATGTTTTCCTTGCCGGCCAGATAGTCCGTGAACGGATCATAGGCGAGGCTGGCATAGGCCACCGTCTTGGCCGGCGTGTTGCCGCCGCGCTTGTTGCCGGTGATGTTGCCCGGATCCGGCACCGCCGTGGCCCAGTTGTTCACCGGCACCGGGTTGCCGCGGTGGCAGGTCCAGCAGGTCACGCCGGCGTTCTCCTGGTTGCCGAAGTGCGGCTTCCAGTTGGCGTTGATGTTCTGCGTCATCTGCAGCATCTTGCGCGCCACGACCTTGGTGTACTTCTCGTCCGAGGCCATGTTTTCCGGATTGTGGCAGTAGGTGCAGCCGGCATCCTTGATGTTGCTGCCATCCGGAGCGACCCAGGTGGTCATCGCCTGCATCAGATAGTTGAATTCGTCCACCGAGATGTCGCCCAGCACCTGGACGTTCTCGTAGGCCGTCTTCGCCCGGTCGCCGGCCAGCATCTCGGCCGTCAGTTCATAGGGCGGGGCGGGCACTTCGCCCACCTTCGCCTTGGTGTCGGGGTCGGTAATCAGCACCAGCCCGGTGCCGCGATAGCCGACCTGTTCCTGCTCCTTGACGCCCAGTTCGCAGCCAGCCAGCAGCAGCGCGGGCAGAGCGATGGCCAGAGCCTTCTTCAACGCACTCATTGCGGCGCTCCCGGAAGAGTGGACGGATCGACGACGCCCGTGGCCGGATACTCCAAGGCAAAGCCATGCTGCACGGCCCAGAGGTACCAGTTGTCGACCACAGTACCGGTGAGCAGGATGCCGATGCCGCCGGTCAGCGTGGTCAGCACCGCGAACCACCAGGCCCAGCGATGGATCGATTCCATGGTGGCGTTCCAGCCCATGGTCCAGCGCCAGAACAGGGCCGCGCGTTCCGAGGCGGTACCGCGATCGGTGATCTGCTCGATCTCGCGTTCACCGCCATAGCGGCCAACGGCGAGGATGGTGGCGCCGTGCATGGCGAACAGCAGCGTCGAACCATAAAGGAAGGCGATGCTGAGCGCGTGGAACGGGTTGTAGAAGAGGTTGCCGTAGCGGATCGAGAAAGCCGCGGTCCAGTCGAGGTGCGGGAAGATGCCGAACGGCACCGCTTCGGCCCAGCTGCCCATCATCATCGGGCGGATGAAGCCGAGCACCAGATAGAGCCAGATCGCCGAGCCGAAGGCCCAGGCCACGTGCGTGCCCATGCCCAGTTCCTTGGCGCGGACATAGGTGCGCGCCCACCACAGCAGGATAGAGGCGGTGAGGAAACCGCCGGCCGCAATCCACCAGCCGCCTTCGTTCAGCGGCACGTTGAAGGTGAAGCCGTACTTGGCGGGCGGCGGTTCCAGCGCCAGCCAGAAGAACTGGCGGACGAACTGGATCGGATCCCAGTTCACCGAAGCCGCCATGTTGAGACCCATGATCTCGATGGCGATGAAGCCGCACAGCAGCGAGGCGAGGCCCAGCTTGCCGAGGTAGACGGGCCCGATCTGGGCGCCGCCCAGTTTGCCCATCAGCCACGAAGTGCCGAACGGGCCGAAGCGCTCGTCGTTGTTGGGGCCGAGTGGAACGCCGGCTTCCAGCTCACCGCGGAGCTGCACCTGCGTGAAGATGTTCTGATAAGCCATGGTGCGTGTCCGTCCTCAACGCCAGATCGGCAGGTTGAGCCACCAGGTCCACCATTCCGGCCAGCCACGCGACCAGAAGGGACCCGAGATGATGATGCACACCGCGCTCCAGAAGCCGGCGTTCATGGCCAGCAGCAGGCCCAGGCGGTGGATGCCCAGCGTGCCGACCGAATAGCCGATCAGGTCGCGGAAGAAGGTGTCTTCATACTCCGGCGACTTCACCGTCTCGCCCTTGGCCGGGTTGACCGCGGACAGCACCAGCGCGCCGTGCAGGCCAAGCGCCAAGGTGGTGGTGAAGAAGAAGCTCACCGCCAGCATGTGGGCCGGATTGTAGTGGAAATGCAGATACTGGTAGCCGGTGTTCGACACCCAGTCGAGGTGGGGGAAAATGCCATAGGGGAAGCCATAGCCCCAGGCGCCCATCAGCAGCGGGCGGAACACAACCAGCGTGACATAGGCGAGGATGGCCATGCCGAAGGCGGCCGGCACATGATAGCCGATGCCGAGCTTGCGGCAGATTTCCACTTCGCGCAGCGCCCAGCTGCAGAAGGCCCCGATGGCGCAGATGGTGATGATCTGCCACAGGCCGCCTTCCTTGAGCGGCGCCAGCTTCAGACCATAGGAAATGTCGGGCGGGGCGATGTTGATCAGCCAGGGGTTCCAGGTCGGACCAATGGCAGCTCCGTAAAGGATCAGCGCCGTGCCCAGGGCCGCGAAAAAGAGCGTCGTGACCCCGAAGAAGCCGACATAGAAAGGACCGATCCAGAAGTCGAAGAGGTCACCGCCGATCAGCGTGCCCCCGCGCACTCGGTATTTGCGTTCAAAACTCAGCACCGCCATGGCGCACCTCCTCCGCGAGACCGCTGCCCAACCGTGACCCCAGCCGACCGATCATGGCCTAGCCATGACGGCCAACCCGCGGTTCACCTGTTCCACGAGTCCGGCTGACCATTACAAGCCGGTAATTAATCCGAAGGTGGATGGGCGGGCAGTGTGACAAACCCGCCCATCTCACCAGGGAATCCGGCCCTTGGGCCAGCCTGACCGGTGTCAGGCGGCCTGGTTGGCTTCGGTGACGGCCGCGGAAGCAGCCGGCTCGGCGCCGTCCAGCCAGTTGTAGCGGTCGGTGCTGAGCAGGATGAAGTGGATCAGGATGGCCAGCGTGAACAGGAAGACCGCCAGGGCGGTCAGAATGCGCTGCGGATTGAAGGTCTGCCAGATCTTCCACATTGTCGTCGCTCCTTAAGCCCGGGGCGCAGCGACGCTGGACGCGTCGGCAGCCTGGATCTGGTGGATTTCCGTGGCAGCAAACGCGCGCTTGGAGCCCAGCCAGGGACGCCACACCCACACCAGCCAGTGGGCGATGACCGCCACGATCACGAAGAACGCCATCGACACGACGAAGCCCCGGTGGAACTCCTTCGCTTCGGCGTCGGTCAGGTAGGTACCCGGACCAATCTTGTTGTCACTCATGCCTTTTCCTCCGATGGTTCCGCCGCACGAGCCCGTTATGGCCTCGCCCGACCGGCGACTTCGCGGCGTAGGATGATTCCACCGCAAAGTTGTTGCGACTGATAGGGGATTCCCCCCTCACAGCCAATTCCCTTCGCCCCTCTCATGGCAAGTTTGTAATGGTTTGAAAAGAGGCTTCTGTGGCCGATTGTCACGCGGCGCTTCATACGGCCAATGTTTCATGCAGCCTGCGTTTCATAGAGGCGCAGCGCCGCGCGCAGCCGTTCCATGGTCACCAGCGTCTCACCGGCATCGCGGGTCGCCCGTTCAGCCGCATCGCGCAGGCGCTTCGCCGCCGAGATCCGCACCAGCACCGGCTCCTTGTCCACCATGCGGTCAAGTTCGGAGCGGGCGTCGTCGTCCCAGGTCACCGCTTCCAGCAGGCGTGACGGCGTCGCGTCGGCCTTGTCCATCATCGTGGAGAGCGGCAGGATGAAGAACAGCGCATCGAACAGCGCGTTGCACACCTCCTGCATGATCCAGGTGCAGCCCGAATAGCCCATGAAGGGCGTGCCCGTGTGCCGGCGGATGGCGGCACCGGGGAAGCTGGCGTTGATGTAGATGGAGCGGCTGTTGGTTTCCGCCATGTACATGCGCTCGTTGTAGCTGCCGAACACGATCAGCGGGCTGCTGGTGCGGATCGATTCGCGCACGGCCTCGTTGTCGGGCTTCACGCCGGCGTTGCGCTGATAGGCGAACACGCAGGGCATGCCCATGTCGTCTTCGAGGAACACCTTCATGCCGCGCGTGTAGGTTTCGGTCGCCACGATGCCGAAGCTGGCGGTGGCGAAGAAATCCTGCGTCACCGAGCGCCACAGATCCCACAGCGGCTTCAGCGTGGTGTGCTTCTCCTTCTCGATGAAGGGTTCGGGATCAACGCCGGTCAGCTCGCCCAGCTTGCGCAGGAAGGCGGTGGTGCTGTTCAGGCCGATGGGGGCCTGCAGATAAGGCCGCTCCAGCGTCTCGCACAGGTTGCGGCCCCATTCGCGGTACATGCACACGTTGACCGAGGCATCGGCGAGGCGGCGGATGTCGGCGAGGTGGGTACCCAGCGGGAACACCATGTTCACCTCGCAGCCGATGCCTTCGATGAGGCGGCGGATCTCCGCGAGGTCCGACGGCATGTTGAAGGTGCCATATTGCGGCCCGATGATGTTGACGAGCGGCTTCTCGCCCTCCTTGCGCACCTTGGGCGCCGGCATCTTCTTCGGCCCGAACTCCTTCCACAGCCAGGTCAGCGCGCGGTCGGCCGACTGCCACTGGTCCTCGTCGATGGTGCGCGGCAGGAAGCGGACGATGCTGGTGCCTTCCGGCGTCACACCGCCGCCGATCATCTCGGCGATGGAGCCAGTGACCACCACAGACGGCAGCGCCGGATCCAGCGTCTTCCACGCCCGCTTCATGGCGCCTTCGGTGCCGGTCTTGCCCAGTTCCTCCTCGGCAAGGCCGGTGACAACGATGGGCAGTTCGTGCGGCGGCAGGCCATCGGTATAGTGCAGCACGGAGGTGACCGGCAGGTTTTCGCAGCCCACCGGGCCGTCGATGACCACCTGCAGGCCCTTCACCGAGGTGAAGCTGTAGACCGCGCCCCAATAGCCCCCCGCCCGATCGTGATCGAGAACGAGCATATCAGTTTCCTATCGCTTCGCTCGCCTTGGCGGCGGCGATCATCTTGCCAGCGAACTTCTTCTTGAACTCCGGGCGGTCCTGCGGAACGGCCTCCCAAATGCCGGCGGCGTGGCCCTCGCCAACCCCGTCGAAGAAGCCCTTCATGGCATCGAAGCGGTCCTTGTTCCGCAGCGCGCCGTTGATCACCTGCGCCAGGCTGCCGGCCCCGGCCGGGCCCATCAGCGGCCGCGCCGAGATGAGGTTGGTGAAATACAGGCCCGGGATGGCGCGGGTCTTGGCGTGCTGCACCACCGGCGTGGTGCCGATCGACAGGTCAGGACCGAATTCCTCGACCGCCGCGATGTCCTGTTCCAGGCTGGCGCGATACTGGATGCGCGTGCCCCTGGCTTCCAGCCATTCGCGATCGGGATCAGACCATTTGGTACGCGGGCAGGCGGTGCCGACGTAGGGCACCTCGGCGCCCGATTCGATCAGCAGGCGCGCCACCAGCAGTTCCGAGCCTTCATAGCCCGACACGGTGATGCGGCCCTTGATCGGCGAACCTGCAAGCGCACCGGCAATGGCCGGCAGGAAGCGGTTCTGCGCCGCCGCCACGGCATCGGCCGAAACCCCGAAGGCATCGCCAATGGCCTTCAGCCAGGCCGCGGTGCCGTCGCGGCCCACCGGCGCCGAGCCCACCATGGTGCGCCCGGCCGCCTCGAACTCGCGGATGGCCGCCGTGTAGAAGGGGTGGATGGCCGCCACCACCGGCGAGGCCAGCGCGGCATAGAGCTCACGCCATTCGCGGGTGGGCACAACGGGCCCGGCAGTGAGCCCCATCGGCTCCAGCATCATCGAGATGCCGACCGGATCGGCGGGGAACATCTCGCCCAGCAGCGTGACCGTCGGCTTGTCGGGCATCACGGCGGGTGCCGCGACCGGGCCGGCCATGATCTCCTCGCGGGCATATTTCAGCATCGCGCCGGCCAGCACGTCCTTCGCCTCAGCATGGGTGGGCACGCCAAAGCCCGGCACGTCGATGCCGATGATGCGCACGCCGTTGATGCTGTCGGGTAGCAGCTGCAGCGGCACGCCCGACGCGGTCGGCACGCACAGGTTGGTCACCACGATCGTGTCGTATTTTTCCGGGTCAGCCTGCTGGTAGACGGCTTCGCGGATGTCCTCGAACAGCTTGCCGGTGACCAGGGTCTCGGAATTGAACGGCACATAGCCCACGGTACGCCGCGCGCCATAGAAGTGCGACGTGAAGGTGAGGCCATAGACGCAGCAGGCCGAGCCAGACAGGATGGTGGCGGTGCGCCGCATCCGAAGGCCAACGCGCAGCGAGCCGAAGGCCGGGCACATGGATTGCGGCTGGTCGTGCGGGCCCTTCGGATAATCGGCCGCGTAGCGGTCGAGCACCTCGGACTTGCCGGCCTTGGCGGCGGCATCGCGCATCGTGTCGGCGCCGGCGTGGCAGCCGGCGCCATCGGCAACAGGCTGGGCAGCGGGCGGTACGGCAAGCTCTTCAGACATTGTCGTACACCACTTCCAGGCTCGGCTTGGTCTCGTAGACGCCGCCGCGCATATCGGCCTGTGTGGCCGGCTTCAGGGTGAAGTTGCCGCCTGTGTCTTCCGGCTTGAACAGGCCCAGCAGGCCATCCTGATCGAGCGGGGTCGGCCGCACCGGCGGCGCGGTTTCGACATTCTGTGCCAGTTCCGCGAACAGCGGGCCCCACTGGCCATCGGGCGTGCCGATGATCTGGTAGTTGGCCGACTTGCGACGGATATCCTCGTGGGCCGGGATGCTGGCCAGCACCGGAATGCCCACCGCCTTGGCAAAGGCCTGCGCCTCGCCGGTGCCATCATCCTTGTTGATCAGGATGCCGGCCACGCCGACATTGCCGCCCATCTTGCGGAAATATTCGACCGCCTTGCACACATTGTTGGCGACATAGAGGGACTGCAGATCGTTGGAGCCAACGACGATCACCTTCTGGCACATGTCACGCGCGATCGGCAGGCCGAAGCCGCCGCACACCACGTCACCCAGGAAGTCGAGCAGGACATAATCGAAGCCCCAGTCGTGGAAGCCCAGCTTCTCAATGGTCTCGAAGCCATGGATGATGCCGCGGCCACCGCAGCCGCGGCCCACTTCCGGCCCGCCCAGTTCCATGGCGAACACGCCGTCGCGCTGGAAGCAGACGTCTTCAATCGTCAGTTCCTCGCCCGAGAGCTTCTTTTTCGAGCTGGTCTCGATGATCGTCGGGGTCGCCTTGCCGCCGAACAGCAGGCTGGTGGTGTCGCTCTTCGGATCGCAGCCGATCAGCAGCACGCGCTTGCCCTGCTGCGCCATCATGTAGGACAGGTTGGCGAGCGCGAAGCTCTTGCCCGAACCGCCCTTGCCATAGATGGCAATGATCTGGGTTTCCTTGGTGATCTCTCCGGTGTGCACCGGATCAGGCTCGATCGCGGCCTCCTCGCGCAGCGCGGCAACCTGATCGAGAAGTTGATTGATGCTCATGCGATATCTCTCCAGTCGAAGACCATCTTGAGACAGTTGGGGTCCGAAAAGGCCTGACCATAAGCGGTCGGGGCCTCAGATGCCGGAACCTTGTGCGTCACAAGGCCCTCGAGCGACAGCCTACCGCTGCCCACCATCGCGAGGCTGCTCGCGAGGTCGTCAGGCTGGAACTCTGTGGCGATGCGGATACGCGCCTCGCGCCGGAACGCAGGCGCGAAGTGGAACGACAGCGGCTCGCTGTAGAAGCCGGCCAACACGATCTCGCCGCCGCGCGCCATGTGCATGACGGCGGTGTCGAGAATGCGGTGGTCACCGCTGGCGTCGTAGATCGAGCGGTAATCCCGCCGCTCGTCGGTCTCGGGCCGGATCACCCGATAACCTTCTGCTCCGCCCATGCGGGCGTCGTTGATTTCCCAAACGGTCGGCTCCACGCCATTGGCCAGCGCGATCCGCGCCAGCAGGCGGCCGAGCACGCCATGGCCGATGATGAGATCGGGCATCTCGCCGCCCACCACCGCGTGCTGGGCGGTCGCCAGCAGGCTCATCAGCACGGCCTTCTCGTCCCAGCCGCCCGGCACCGGGATGACCCGCGCCGCCCCGGTGATGAGGGTACGCGCCTGGCCGCCGAACAGCCCGCGCGCACCTTCGAACTTGGAAGAGCCCGGCACGAACACCGTCCGCCCGATCATCGCCTTCTGGTTGACGCCGGCATCCACCACCGTGCCCACCGCTTCATAGCCGGGCACCAGCGGATAGCCCATGCCAGGGAACATCGGCATGGTGCCGTTGTGCATCAACTTCTCGGTGCCCATGGAGATGCCGGACCAGTCCACGGCCACCACCACATCATCGGCATCAGGCGCCGCGAGCGCCAGGCGGCGCAAGGCGACGCGCTCCGGCTCCTCCACGACGACGGCCAAGGTTTCCATCCCGTTCAACCCCTCATGCCGATGCCCTGCCCGGCCCGGCCGCATCTGCGCCGTCCCTTCCCGGCCCGGCACACCCGCAATTTCGCGGCGGCAATCTATGCGCCGCGATTTTGCGATGTAAAGCCGTGTTACAACTTCGCAAGGCAAAAAATTGGACGAGGATGCTCCAGTTTCAGGCTTGACGCCGGCTGGAGCCCGGAGGAGGTCCCGAGTCCCCTCAGCGTTCGGCCACGATCAGCCTTGTCACCATGGGCAGCGCGGTCGGCACCTCGCGTGCTGCCGTGAAGCCGGCCTGGGCCAGCAACGCCAGGTAATCGCCGGCGGTGCGCGGCCGGCCCGATCCCATCGCCCACAGGTAGAGCCCGAAATAGGCATCGCCCATGGCCTCGGCGCCCGGCGTCGCCGCCATCGGCTCGGCGATCAGCAGCCGGCCGCCGGCCGGCAGCGCGGCATGGGCCTTCTTCAACAGCGCCCGCACCACCTCGTCATCATGGTCATGGCAGATGCGCACCAGGCTGATGACATCGGCGCCCTGCGGCAGCGGATCGTCGCGGAAGCTGCCGCCATGCAGGGCCACATAGCTGAGGCCCGCCGCCGCCAGTTTCGCCTTGGCGCCCTCCACCACGGCCGGCAGATCGAACAACTTCATGGCCAGCCGCGGGTGCTGCGTCGCCACCGCTGCCAGGAAGGCGCCATGGCCGCCGCCCACGTCCATCAGGCACTGGTGGCGATCGAATCGATAGGCATCGATCACCTGTTCGGCGACCATCGGCTGGCTCGCCGCCATCAGCGCCGAATAGGGCGCCACCTCGCCGTCGCCGCCACCCTGCCAGCTGGCCGCATCGGCGGTGGCTGGCTGTCCGCGCCCGGCAGCTGGTGCATAGGTCCAGAACTGCGCCAGCCGGCTCTGGCCGCGTCCGCCCTTCAGCAGCGCCAGCGGGTCGGCCAGATCGTCATAGAAGATCTTGTGATGCTCGATCATCGCCAGCGCGCCCTGGTTGCTGGCCAGCGCCGCGCCGCGCTGGCCCAGCACCCAGAGTTCCGGGCCGGCGCGCTCCACCAGGTCGATGGCGCTGGCCGCCCCCAGCAGCCGCTCCATGGCATCCAGCGGCAGCCCGGCGCCTGTCGCCAGGTC
>NZ_WMHO01000109.1 GCF_010994245.1 Sandarakinorhabdus rubra | reverse complement strand
GGCGCGGCAGCCGCCACGGCCCGGGCCAACCGGCGTGTCGGGCTGGCGGCCACGCTGCTGGCCGTAGGCATGATCGGCCTCGCCTATGCCGCCGTGCCGCTCTATCGCATGTTCTGCCAGGTGACGGGCTTTGGCGGCACCACCCAGGTCGCCGCCGCGGCGCCGGTGCCGACGGCCGTGCCGGGCCAGATGATCAAGATACGTTTCGATGCCAACGTGGCGCCCGGCCTGGGCTGGCGCTTCCGTCCCAAGGCGACCGAAGTCAGCATTCCCATCGGCGAGAAGCGGCTGGCCTTCTACACCAGCAGCAACACCGCCGCCGTGCCGGTCACCGGGCGTGCGGTGTTCAACGTCTCGCCCGATGTGGCCGGCCGCTATTTCATCAAGATCGACTGCTTCTGCTTCACCGAGCAGACGCTTGCCGCCGGCGAGACGGTGGACATGCCGGTCAGCTATTATATCGATCCGGCAATTCTCGATGATCCGATCGCCCGCAAGGTCGATGAAATCACCCTGAGCTACACCTTCTATCCGGTGGACAAACCAACGCCGGACACGGTAAGCGCTGCGACAAAACGTACCACAGGATAAGCCCATGGCTGCTGGCAAGACGCACCAATATCACATCCTCAACCCCTCATCGCGGCCGCTGATGATGTCGATGGCCGTGGGGCTGCTGGCCTCCGGCGCGATCGGCTGGATGCACAAGGCCGGCTGGGGCATGCCGGCCTTCTTTGCCGGGCTGGCGGCGGTGTGCGCCATGTTCTTCCTGTGGTGGAAGGATGTCGTCCACGAAGCCAACACTGGTGATCACACGCCCGTGGTGCAGCTGCATCACCGTTACGGGATGATCCTGTTCATCGCGTCCGAAGTGATGTTCTTCGTCGCCTGGTTCTGGGCCTATTTCAACGCCGCCCTCTACCCGTCTGCACACGAAGCGGTGGGCGGCGTGTGGCCGCCGAAGGGCATCGAACTGCTCGATCCCTTCGTCTTCCCGCTGCTCAACACGCTGATCTTGCTGCTCTCCGGCACCTCGGTCACCTGGGCCCACCACGCGCTGATCCACGATGACCGCAAGGGCCTGAAGCAGGGCCTGTGGGTCACCATCGTGCTGGGCCTCATCTTCACCGGCGTGCAGGCCTACGAGTATCATCATGCCGAATATGGCATGGCCGACAGCATCTATGGCGCCGCCTTCTACATGGCGACCGGCTTCCACGGCTTCCACGTCATCGTTGGCACCATCTTCCTGATGGTCTGTCTGGCGCGCACCTACAAGGGCGACTTCACGCCTCGCCAGCATTTCGGGTTCGAGGCCGCCGCCTGGTACTGGCACTTCGTCGACGTGGTGTGGCTGTTTCTGTTCATTGCCATCTATGTCTGGGGCTCCAAGTTCGGCGCCGCCGTCGCCGTGAGCCAGTTTGGCTGAGGCGCCCACACCGGTTGACGTTGCACTGAAGGGCTGCTGCCCGCGCTGTGGCGCCGGGCCCCTGTTTGCCGGCCTGATTGCCTTCGCCCCGCGCTGCACCGCCTGCGGCCTGGACTATGGCCGCTTCAATGTCGGCGATGGCGCGGCGGCCTTCCTGATCTTCATCGTCGGTTCGGTGATGATGGCGGCCGCCCTGATCACCGATGCCAAGTTTGCGCCGCCCTGGTGGGTGCATGTGTTGCTATGGACACCGCTCACGCTGGCCCTCACACTCGTCCTGCTGCGCGCTGCCAAGGGACTGCTGGTGGCGCTTGAATATCGCACCGACGCGGGCGAAGGCAGCCTGTGAGCCGCCGCATCCCCCTCATTCCCACGCTCATCACAGTCATCGGCGTGCTGGTGCTGTGCGGCCTTGGCCGCTGGCAGCTGGAGCGCCGCGAATGGAAGCGCGATCTGATCGCCCGGCTGGAGGCCGCCGGCACGCTGCCGCCGGTCAGCCCGTCGGAATTTGCCCGCGCGATGCAGGGCACGCTGTCGGTGCAGTATCGCCGTGCCGAGATCGGCTGCCACGCCGGCCCCAAGCGCCCTTACGACCTCAGGCCCGGCAGTTCGGCCGGCGGCACCTCCGGCTTCTATGTCGTCGTCTCGTGCCGGCCCAATGATCTGCCGCCCGACATCGTGGCGGTCGCCGGCTGGACGCGCCGCGCCGATGCCCGTGACAAGGTTTTGAACCTCGATCATGAACTGGCCGGCGTGGTGATCGAAAACCCTTATGGCAAGGAGCCTGGCCGGCCGCGCTTCATGCTGATCCCCGACAGCGCGATCGCCCCCTTGGGCCGCCCGCGTCAGCCGCGCGCCGCCGACCTGCCCGACAATCACCTCGCCTATGCCGGCCAATGGTTCGGGCTCGCAGTGGCGCTGGCCTTCATCTATGGCCTGTGGCTGCGGCGGCGGGGAATGGTTGCGCCGCCGGCCCGCCCTCAGTAAGCCGGCGCTGCCATGCGCTATATTTCCACCCGGGGGGCGGCCCCCATCCTCGATTTCGAAGGCGCTACCCTCGCCGGCCTCGCCAGCGACGGCGGCCTTTACGTGCCCGAAACCTGGCCACGCTTCACCGAGGCCGAAATCGCCGCAATGGCCGGGCTGCCCTATGTCGAGGTGGCGGTGCGCGTGTGCGCGCCGTTCACTGCCAGCGCGCTCGACGAGGCGGTTCTGCGCGACATCTTCACCCGCGCCTATGGCCGCTTTGCGCACGATGCCGTGGTGCCTCTGGTCCAGCTGGATCACCGGCACTGGCTGCTGGAGCTGTTCCACGGGCCAACGCTGGCCTTCAAGGATGTGGCCTTGCAGGCGCTCGGCCTGGTGTTCGAACGCTTCCTACGTGCGTCGGGCCGGCACATCACGGTGATCGGCGCCACCTCGGGCGACACCGGCTCGGCCGCCATTGATGCACTGGCCGGCCGCGCCGGGGTCGAGGTGTTCATGCTCCACCCCGATGGCCGGGTGAGCGAGGTGCAGCGCCGGCAGATGACGACGGTGCTCGATGCCAACATTCACAACATCGCCATTGCCGGCAATTTCGACGATGCGCAGGCCATCGTGAAGGCGATGTTCAACGATGCCGCCTTCGCTGCCCGGTTCCCGCTGGCGGCGGTCAACAGCATCAACTGGGCGCGGCTGCTGTTCCAGGTCGTCTATTATTTCACCTCTGCGCTGGCGCTGGGGGCGCCGCACCGCCGCGTTGCCTACGCGGTGCCCACCGGCAATTTCGGCGACGTGTTTGCCGGCTATGTCGCGGCGCAGATGGGCCTGCCCATCGAACGGCTGGTGGTCGCCACCAACCGCAACGATATCCTGCACCGTGCGCTGACCAGCGGCGATTACAGCGCCGGCACGGTCACCCCCACCGACGCGCCGTCGATGGACATCCAGGTCTCCTCCAACTTCGAACGGCTGCTGTTCGACCTGTCGGGCCGCGATGCCGGGGCGCTCGCCGCCGCCATGGCCACCTTCGAGGCGACGAAGACACTCGCGCTGCCAAGGGCCTGGCTGGACAAGGCCGGCCTCTTCAGCGCGGCCCGTGTTGACGCTGACGAAATGGCCGACACCATGCGCTGGGCGCTGGCCTACACCGGCCAGCTGATCGATCCGCACACCGCCATCGGCCTGGCGGCAGCGCGGCGGGACGATGGCGACACGCCGATGGTGACGCTGGCCACTGCCCACCCGGCCAAGTTCCCGGCCGCCGTCGCCGCGGCCACTGGGGTGACGCCGCAGTTGCCGGCACGCCTGGCCGACCTGATGACGCGGCCCGAACGCTATGACCGGGCGCCGGCGCGCCTGCAGGAGATCGAGGCGCACATCGCTGCACGCGCGAGACCGCGATGAGCGCGCCCCGCCTGACGACCCTGGAGAACGGCTTGACCGTGGCCAGCTGGGCGATTCCGGGTGTCGAGACCGTGGCGCTGGCGGTCAGCGCCGATACCGGCGCGCGCTTCGAGGCCGCTGACGTCAACGGCCTCGCGCATCTGTTCGAGCACATGGTGTTCAAGGGCACGCATCGCCGATCCGCCCGCCAGATCGCCGAGCAGATGGAGGACGTGGGCGGCCAGCTCAACGCTTGGACCAGCCGCGACGCCACCATGTTCCACGCCCGGCTGCTGGCCGGCGACCTGCCGCTGGGCGTCGATCTCGTCGCCGATCTCGTCTCCAATCCGCGCTTCGACGAGGCGGATCTCGTGCGCGAGAAGGAGGTGGTGCTGCAGGAACTGGGCGAAGCCCGCGACACGCCCGACGACATCGTGTTCGACCATCTGCAGGAGGCCGCCTATCCCGGCCAGGCGCTGGGCCGCTCGATCCTCGGTGACGAGGCCAGCCTGGCGCGCATCACCCGCGACGATCTTCTGGGCTGGCAGGCCGCCCATTATGCCCCGCAGCGGCTGCAGCTGGTGGTGGCTGGCAAGGTGGACCACGACGCGCTGTGCCGGCTGGCCGAGGCGGCCTTTCCCGGCCAGCCCGGCGATGCCGCGCGGCCGCCGGCCGAACCGGCGCGCTTTGCCCCCACCAGCCGCCACGACAAGCGCCGCATCGAGCAGGCGCAACTGACCGCCGGCTGGGCAGCGCCCGGCCATCATGACCCGGCGCAGGAGGCGGCGCTGCTGTTCACGCTGGCCGCCGGCGGCGGCATGTCGTCCCGCCTGTTCCAGCAGCTGCGCGAGGAGCGTGGCCTCGCCTATGCCGTGTCGGCGGCGCTGCAACCCTATGCCGATGGCGGTTTGATGAGCGTGCATGCCGCGACCGATCCGGGCAATGCGGCGGCGGCCCGCGAACTCGTTGGCCAGGTGCTGGCCGAGACGGCCAAGGGCCTTGAACAGGCCGAGCTCGACCGTGCCCGCGCCCAGGCGCTGGCCGGACTGCTGATGGCGCTGGAGGCGCCTCAGGGCGCCGCCGACTATCTGGCGCGCAGCCTCGCCGTGCACCGCCGCTTCGTGGCCCCGGCTGAAACCGTGGCGCGGATCAAGGCGGTGACGGTGGACGAGGCGCGCGCGACAGGCAGCGCCATGCTGGCCGGCGCACCGGCCCGCGCCGAGATCGGCAAGCACAAGCCAGCGGCATGACCGGCCTTGGCGTTCTCGTCACCGAGCCGTGGGCGGACTTCGGCCTTGTTGACTCCGGGGGCGGCCGCAAGCTGGAACGCCACGGCCGCTTCCGCTTCATCCGCCCCGAACCGCAGGCGATGTGGGCGCCCGCCAGCCCGGACTGGCGGGCGGATGGCGAGTTTGTCGGCGGCAGCGACGAGGAGGGCGGCGGCCGCTGGCAATTGAACAGCAACGTGCCAGACCGCTGGGCGATGCAGCGCCCGACGCCGGCTGGCCCGGTCGCCTTCTGGGCCAGCAACACGCCGTTCCGCCACCTCGGCTATTTTCCCGACATGGGCGCCCAGTGGGACTGGCTGCAGGCGGCGATCCGCCCCGGGGACCGGGTGCTCAACATGTTCGGCTATACCGGAGTGGGCAGCCTGGTGGCGGCGCGCGCCGGGGCGCAGGTGACCCACGTCGATGCCAGCAAGAAGAGCGTGGCCGCCGCGCGCGAGAATGCCGCGCTGTCCGGCCTCGCCGAAGCGCCCATCCGCTGGATTGTCGATGATGCGCTGAAATTCCTGCGCCGCGAGGTGCGGCGCGGCAGCCGCTATCACGGCCTGATCTTCGACCCGCCAAAATATGGCCGCGGCCCCGATGGCGAGGTGTGGCAGCTGGAGCGCGACCTGCCCGAACTGGTCGATCTCGCCCGCCAGCTGCTGGCGGATGATGCGCGCGTCTGCGTGCTCACCGTCTATGCCATCCGCCTCTCGGCGCTGGCGCTGCAGCCGCTGCTGGAACAGGCGCTGGGGCCACGCGGCGGCCGCATCGAGGTGGGGGACATGGGCGTGCGCGAAGAGGCGCGCGGCCTGATCCTGCCCACCGCCATCTTCGCGCGCTGGTCAGCCCTGTAGCACGGCCTGCCAGCCCAGCGCCGTGATTGCGCCGGCGGTGAGCAACATCCTGAGCCGGCCATACCAGCCGGGCAGGCCGCGTCCCGCCATATCCCACACCAGGTGGACGAGCAGCGCAGCGGCAAACAGGCCGAATTGCGCCACACGATACTTGGCCTCCACCAGCAGGATCAGCCAGCCGGCGATGCTGGGTAGCATGGCCAGGCCGATGAGGCGGGGGGCGGGTGCTGCCGCCTGCACCGCCGCACCCCAGCGCGCGCCGCCGAGGAACGACAGGATGATGGCGCTCCACCACAGCAACGCCTCGTTGAACTGCCAGCGGAAGTCCGGCCAGAGGAGCGTGGCGACGGGTGCCGCAAAAAACGGGATCAGGCCGGCGATGCCATAGAAGAGCACGATTGGCGGGGTGGTGGTGGGCGTCTGCATGGCGCCTTCGCCTGTCACGCACGCGGCGCGGCGCCCATGCGGCAAGTCGACTTACCCCCGGCAGGCCTTCACACTGTCGGGCCGCGGCCTGAGCCCGGGGCGGAACACCGCCACATAGCCCTGGCTGATGTCGGTGATGCCCACCAGCTCAAAGCCCACCGCCTTCACCTCGCAGGTCAGCAGCGCCTTGGGCATGCCGTGCTGCAGCGTCGGTCGGTCGAGATCAACCACCACCACGCGGCCGCCCGGCTTCAGGCTGGCGCGCAGCTTGTCGAGCAGCAGATAGGGCTGCTCGATCTCGTGATACATGTGGACCATCAGCGCGACATCGAGGCTCGCCGCCGGCAGCCGCGCGCTCGACTGGCCGCCGCGTACGAAGCGCACGTTGGACAGGCCTGCCGCCGCCACCCGCCGCCGCACCTGGTCCAGCGCCCGTTGCGACACGTCCTGGGCATAGACTCGGCCCTGCGGCCCCACCAGCGGCGCCAGACGCATCACGTAATAGCCGCCGCCGGTGCCGATGTCGGCCACAGTCTGTCCCGGCTTCACGCCGGCGATGCGGATGACGTCCGCCGCCTCGCCCAGCCGGTCGCGGTCGGCCTCCTCGCCCCAGGACGCAGAGACGATCGGCGCCACCGGGCGCTGCGGTTTCGGCAGGGTGGCCGTGGCGGCCAGCGCCAGCACGGGAGCGATGAGGGCGAACACGGTGCACCTGATGACAGGGGAGGATGGCCAAAAAATGTCGGTTGGCTGGTCTGCCGCCGGGGTCAGTCGTCGCCGGCTTGGGCAGCCTTTGGCGCGGCGCTGGCGACGTCGAGCGCGCGCCAGCGGTTCATCTGGCGCTGGAAATTGTCGAGCGCCCGGCCGCTCAGTTCGGCGCCGCCAATGAACTTCAGGCGCACCGGGTTGACCGGTGCACCGCGGAGATAGACTTCGTAGTGGAGGTGGGGCCCGGTCGACAGGCCGGTCGAGCCGACCGCGCCGATCACCTGGCCCTGCCGCACCTTCTGGCCGGGGCGTACGTCGATCCGCGACATGTGGGCATAGGCGGTGGCCAGGTCCTTGTTGTGGTGCACCATCACATAACGGCCGTGGCCGCCATGCCAGCCGGCAAAGCTGATCGTGCCGCTGCCCGCCGCCATGATCGGCGTGCCGGTGCCGGCGCCGAAATCCACGCCCTTGTGCATGCGCGAAAAGCCCAGCACCGGGTGCCGGCGCATGCCGAAGCCGCTCGACATGCGGGCGCCATCGACCGGCGTGCGCATCAGGCCCTTCTTCACGCCTTCGCCGCTGGCTTGGTAATATTCGCCTTCGAACCAGCCGATCTCCACCGGGTCCTTGCGGACCTGCGCCAGGGCGCCATAGAGCAACCGGCCGTGGCGCACCTCGCCGGTTTCGGCACGATCCTGCTCGATGATGATGTCGAACCGGTCATTGTCCTTCAGCCCGCGCTGGAAATCGACGACGTGGCGCATCTGGCGCACGAACTCGGCGGCCTGGGCGGCGGGAATACCGGCATTGCGCAGCGCCCGCGACAGGCTGCTGCCCGCCTTGCCCGACACCCTGAGCGGCGTGGAATCGACCCTGATCGGAATGCGCTTCATGACGAGCGCGCCATCGACACGGGCGAACTCCACCTTCAGGTCGAAGGCAGCGCGCAAGCTCATGCTGTCCAGCGGGCGCGGCACGCTCTTCGTGGCTCTGCGGCCCAGCACTAGGTCGGCGCGGCTGCCGCCCGGCGGGTTGAGCCCTTCAAGCAGGCGAGTGACGGTGGCGACATCCTCGGCGCCGACGCCGGCATTCCGGAGCGCGCCTGCCAGACCGCGCCGGCCGACGGTGAGGCTGCGTTCGACGCGCGGCCGCTCCGGCGCCTCGGCCAGCGGACGCAGCTGGCGGGCATCGACGTGCGGGGCGGCGCCGGTGCGCGCGCCCAGTGCCAGCGGCGCGATGGCGTGGGCGAGGCCGCCTTCACGTTCGGCCGGAGTGAAGGCGCGCGGCACGCCATCGTGGATCGGCATCACCTGGGCGCCGGCCCACAGGCCGCCGCCGACCAGTACGGCGCAGGTGGCGGCCTTCAGCCACCAGCGCCGGCTGAAAACGGCATTGCCCAGATCCAGATCGATGTCACCCTGCGCGGCGGCGCGGCGCAGGCGCTGCCAATCGGCAGCCAGCCGCTGGCGCTCGGT
>NZ_WMHO01000108.1 GCF_010994245.1 Sandarakinorhabdus rubra | reverse complement strand
CGGCGCCGCATCGGCGGGCTCGGCAGCGGCAGCCTCCTGCGGGGCGGCGGCCATCGACGGTTTGGGCGGTTCGGTGATGCGCGGTGCATCGGCGATGGTCACCAGCTCCACCGGCACGGCATCGGTGGGGGCCGGCAGCAGGCGCTGGCTGTGCTGCCAGGCCAGGCTCAGCCCGGCGATCAGCGCGATGTGCGCCACCCCGGCGGCCAACAGCCAGTTGCGTTCGGCGGCCGTCATCAGGGGGTCTCGCGGGCCCCGTCTCTGGCAGTGTCCGTCACCAGCGCCACCTTCTTGAAGCCGGCAGCATTCACCTCGCCGACGACCGCCATCACTCGGCCATAGTCCAACGCCCGGTCGGCCCGCACATAGACGCGCGCTTCATCGCTGCGCGCCCCACGCAGGGCCGCCAGCTTGGCCGGCAGGGCGGCGGGCGGCACCGCCTGCCGGTCAATGAACAGCGTGCCGCTGGCATCGAGGCTGATCTGGATTGGCGCCTGGTCCTGCGGCAGGCTCTTGGCGCGCGCGTCGGGCAGGTCCACCGGCACGCCAGCCACCAGCAGCGGTGCAGTGACCATGAAGATGATGAGCAGAACCAACATCACGTCGACGAGCGGCGTGACGTTGATCTCCGCCATCGGCGCCCGCCGGGCGCCGCGCCGGCCGCCAGACAGGTTTATGGCCATCAGCGCCCCTCCATGCCGTCAAGCTGACGCGACAGGAGGTTGAGGAACTCCTCGCCAAAGGCCGATAGCCGCGCCTCCAGTCGGTTCACCCGGTGCAGCAGCCGGTTGTAGCCGATCACGGCGGGAATGGCCGCAAACAGCCCGATGGCAGTGGCGAACAGCGCCTCGGCAATGCCCGGCGCCACCACGGCCAGGCTGGTGTTCTGGCTGGCGGCAATACCGGCAAAGCTGCGCATGATCCCCCACACCGTGCCGAACAGGCCGACGAACGGCGCGACCGAGCCCACCGTTGCCAGCAGCGACAGGCGATCCGACAGGTCGTCGACATCGCGGGTGATGGCGATGTTGATGGCGCTGGCGAGGCGGGCGCGCAGGCCTTCCCGGTCGATGCGGGCGCGGCCCGCCGCGAGGCTGCGCCGCCATTCGTTCATGCCGGCCGTGAAGGCGCGCGCCGCCGGGTGGCTGGCCCGGCTGGCCTGGTCATAGAGGGCTTCGAGATTCTCCGATTTCCAGAACCAGTCCTCGAACTGGCCGGCCTCCCGATCGATGCGGGTCAGGCGGCGCGAGCGCTCCAGCATGATAGCCCAGCTCCAGACCGAGGCCAGGAGCAGCCCCAGCATCACCGCCTTCACCACGATGTCGGCCTGCAGGAAGAGAGCGAAGGGCGACAATTCAGCCGCGGTCTTCATCGCGAGATCGGTTTGCATCATGCGTCCTGTTGCAGCAGTTCGGCAAAACGCGCCAGCCATGGCGCGGGCTGGCGGCGGGGGCGGCCGGCGGGATCGAGAAAGGCCGCGGTCACGGTGGCTTCGGCCAGCAGCTCATCGCCACGCCGGATGGACTGGGCCAGCTGGCAGGTGGCGGCGCGCACGCCAAGCAGCCGGGTCTCGATGGTCAGCACATCGTCCAACCGGGCCGGGCGGCGCCACTTGATGGCCATTTCGGTGACGGCATAGGCGCCCAGGCCGTCACGCACGGCCGCGCCATGATCGATGCCGGCGACCCGCAGATATTCCGTACGGCCCCGTTCGAGGAAATGCAGATACTTGGCGTGGTACATGATGCCCGCCGTGTCCGTGTCCTCGAAATAGACGCGCGCCGGCAACCGGTGCACGCCGCGTTCGATCATGCCGGAAGGGGGCAGGGTGGCCATGCGCTCCAGATAGATTTGGCGCGTTCCCGCGCGCAACGAAAAAGGGCACCGGAAGCCGTGCCACCGGTGCCCTTTCGCTGATATGAACGCGCTTATTCGGTCGGGCGCGCGTCGCGCTTCTCGACGATGCGGGCCGACTTGCCGCTGCGGCCGCGCAGATAATAGAGCTTGGCGCGGCGGACGACACCGCGGCGCACCACCTCGATGCTCTCGATCGAGGGGCTGTAAAGCGGGAAGACGCGCTCGACGCCTTCGCCGAACGAAATCTTGCGCACGGTGAAAGACGAGCCGATGCCCTTGTTCGAGCGCGCGATGCACACGCCTTCATAGTTCTGGACGCGGGTGCGCTCGCCTTCGATCACCTTCACGCCAACGCGCAACGTGTCGCCGGCGCGGAACTGCGGGATCTGCCGCGTTTCGGTGAGGCGGGCAATCTGTTCCGCCTCGATCTGCTGGATGAGATTCATCTCATTCCTCTTTCTTCTCGCGTCGCGCGCCAGAGGGCGACAGGATCCGGCCATCCCCATGATGGCCCCACAGATCCGGCCGCCGTAGCCGTGTGTCCTCCTCGGACCGCGTGCGCCGCCAACGGGCGATGCGCGCGTGATCCCCCGATCGCAACGCTTCGGGGATCGCCAAGCCTTCCCAAAGGGCGGGCCTGGTATAGTGCGGATGTTCGAGAAGGCCCGTTTCGTGGCTTTCCTCGATCCCGCTGGAAGCGGCGCCCATTACACCGGGCAGCAGGCGCACGCAAGCATCCATCACCACCAGCGCGGCAACCTCGCCGCCCGACAGCACATAGTCGCCGATCGACACCTCCTCGATGGCGCGGCGCTGGAAGATGCGCTCGTCAAAACCCTCGAAGCGTCCGCACAGGAAGATGGCGCCGGGGCTTGTCGACAGCTGGCGCACCCGCTGCTGGGTGAGCGGCGTCCCGCGCGGCGTCATCGCCAGCACGGGCCGACCATCGGCCACGGCATCGATGGCGGCGCAGATCACATCGGCCTTCAGCACCATGCCCGGACCGCCGCCGGCCGGCGTGTCATCAACCGTGCGATACCTGTCAGTGGCGAAATTCCGAATGTTGACCGCGTCAAGCTTCCAGGCGCCGTCTGCCAGAGCGCGGCCGGCCAGGCTGTGGCCCAGCGGCCCCGGGAACATCTCGGGATAGAGGGTGAGGGCCGTGGCGCGCCAGCTCACGCCAACCACACCCGGTCTATGACAAGACAGCCCGGCTCCTCGCGGACCACATCAGCCACGAACGGCACCATCACGCTGCCGCCGCCGTCGCGCGCGATGTCGAGAATGTCGGACGCGCCGTAATTCTCGATGGCCTTCACCCGGCCGAATGGTTCCCCGGTTTCGTCCACCACTGCCATGCCGATATAATCGGCGACATAATATTCGCCCTCGGCCAACGGCGGCAGCTCGCTGCGCGGTACCGCCAGTTCAAGGCCGCGCAGGGCCTCGGCAGCATTGCGGTCACTGATGCCTTCGAAGCGGGCGACGGCCATGCCCGGCTTGTCGGGGCGGATCGCCTGAACGACAAGCGCCCGCCCGCCGGCATCGAAGCGGGCGTGGCGGGCGAGACTGTCGGGCGTGCCGGTGAACAGCTTCACCCGCACCTCGCCCCTGATGCCATGGGCGCCGGCGATGGCGGCCAGCACGATGCGTGTTGCCGCCATGCCGGTGCAGCCTCAGGCGGCGGGATCGCCTTCGGCCGCCGGCGCCTCTTCGGCCGGGGCCTCGGCAGCGGCGTCCACAGCCACCTCTTCCACGGCCGGTTCTTCCACCGCCGGCTCTTCGGCCGGGGCAGCGGCTGCAGCGGCGGCCGCTTCAGCTGCTTCGGCTTCCGCCTGGGCAGCAGCTTCCGCGGCTTCGGCAGCCTTCTGAGCGGCCAGTTCGGCACGCTCCTTGGCCTTGGCGCCGGGTTCCGCCTTCTGCGGGTTGCTGCGGGCCGCGCGGGTGCGCAGGCCGGCGGCATCCAAGAAGCGGGCCACGCGGTCGGTCGGCTGCGCGCCAACGCCCAGCCAATAGGCGGCACGCTCGGTGTCCAGCGTCACGCGGCCGGCATCGTCACGCGGCAGCAGCGGGTTGTAGGTGCCGATCTTCTCCAGGAACTTGCCATCGCGCGGGGCGCGGCTGTCGGCCACGACGATGCGATAGAACGGACGCTTCTTCATGCCGCCACGGGCGAGGCGAATTGCAATAGCCATTTGTCTTCTTCCTTCAGTGTTTCCAGTTGTCTGCGATCATTTCCTGCCGAACTTGTTGAAGCCGGGTGGCAGCGAACCCATGCCGGGGCGGCCGAACATCCGGCCGATCGCCCCCAAATCGATGGCGCCGCCGGGATCACCAGCGGGCGCCGCGCCGTCCGGGCCGGGCATACCGCCCCCACCCATACCGGCCAGCATCTTCATCATGCCCTTCATGCCGCCCATCTTCTTCAGGCGCTTCATGGCATTGGCCATTTCCTGGTGCATCTTCAGCACCTTGTTGACATCCTGCACGGTGGTGCCGGAACCGTTGGCGATGCGGATCTTGCGCTTGGCGGTGAGGATCTCCGGCTTGGCGCGTTCCTTGGGCGTCATCGACAGGATGATCGCCTCCATGCGGTCCAGCAGCTTGGGTGCGATTGCGCCTGAATCCATCGCCTTCTTGGCGGCGCCCATGCCCGGCATCATCGCCGCGAGGCCCGACAGCCCGCCCATCTTCTTCATCTGGGCCAGCTGCATGCGCAGATCGTCCATGTCGAACTGGCCCTTGGCCAGCTTCTCGGCCATTTTCTCGGCCTGTTCGGCCTCGAAATTGGCGGCGGCCTTTTCCACCAGGCCAACGATGTCGCCCATGCCGAGGATACGGCCGGCGACACGCCGCGCATCGAACAGCTCCAGCGCGTCCAGCTTCTCGCCCACCCCGGCAAAGCGGATTGGCGCGCCGGTCACGCTGCGCATCGACAGTGCCGCACCGCCGCGGGCGTCGCCATCCATGCGGGTGAGGATCACGCCGGTCAGCGCCACGCGCGCCTTGAAGGCAGTCGCGACATTCACGGCGTCCTGGCCGGTCAGGCTGTCTACCACCAGCAGGATTTCATCGGGCGTGGTGGCATCTGCAATCGCCGCCATTTCGGCCATCAGCGCCTCATCGACGCCCAGTCGCCCGGCGGTGTCGAGCAGCACCACGTCAAAGCCCTGCAGCCGCGCCGACTGGCGGGCACGCTCGGCAATCTGCACCGGCGACTGGCCGGCGACCACCGGCAGGGTGGCGATACCGGTCTGTTCGCCCAGCACGCGCAACTGTTCCTGGGCGGCCGGCCGCGCCACGTCGAGGCTGGCCATCAGCACCTTCTTGCGTTCCCGCGCCGCCAGCCAGCTGGCCAGCTTGGCGGTGCTCGTCGTCTTGCCCGAGCCTTGCAGGCCCACCATCATGACCACGGCCGGCGGCGTGACGGCAAGCTTCAGGGGCGCCGGTTCCTCGGCCCCGCCGAGCAGTTCCACCAGGCAATCATTGACGATCTTGACGACCTGCTGGCCTGGCGTGACCGACTTGATCACCTCGGCCCCGATGGCGCGCTGGGTCGCGGTGTCGATGAAGTCCTTCACGACCGGCAGCGCGACATCGGCTTCCAGCAGCGCCACGCGCACTTCACGCATGGCGGCGCGCACGTCGATCTCGGTCAGCGCGCCGCGTCCGCGCAACCGCTCGAAAATGCCGCCCAACCGCTCGGAAAGACTGTCAAACAAAGCCCAGAGGCCCTCTATCCAAAACCTGCTTGCCTCCAAATGGAAACGCGCCGGCGGGCGAAAACTCGCTGGCCGGCGTGCATCCTCGGACGCATGGCTCCTCCCTCGGAGCCGGGGTCCGCATAGGCGCAGCGCTCGGTCCGGTCAAGGATGGATGTGGAATGCCGGGCCCCCCGTCACAGCCGCCGGAGCCGAAGCTTTCAATTCTGTGAATGAAGTGTGATCAACAGTGGCGCTGCCGTGAGGGGCGTGTTATGCCGGCCTCAGCGAGAGATGCAACAACAGGTCGCCGTTGTCGTAAGGCCGCCGGGCTTGTGGCCCCGTGTGCTGGAGCGTTTGTTTGGCCCGCAGCTGCCACAGCAGTTGCGGCTGGAACTGACTCGCGACCTTGGCCGCCTCTTCCTGCCCTTCCTGATTGTGGCCGCGGTGGCGGCCGTGCTGGCGCTCGGCGTTGCAGTGACCGTGCGCAGCACATTCGCCATGTTCTTCGCCGGCCTCGGTATTGCCGGCTTCGGCTTCATCCTGCTGGCCTGCCAGTCCGCCCGCCGCCCACTCGATAGCGAACTCCAGGAAGAGACCGAGGCCCGCTATGGGCTCGGCACCACGGTGGTTGCGACAGCCCTTGGCGGCATTGTCGTCTCGGTGCTGGCCACCGATGCGTCGATGGTGCTCCAGTCCATGGTGGTCATGGTGGCATTGGCAGCACTGGGCGTCGGCAGCGCCGCCTGGCGCGGCCGTCCGGAACTCGCCATCGTGCAGGCCCTGTGCGTCAGCGTGCCGACGGCCGCCGCGCTGGCGCTGCGCTGGCCGGTGCCATCGGGCTATGCCACGGCGCTGGGCGTGCTCGTGTATGGCGTAGCCAGCATGATGCTGGCGCGGCGCGGCTACCGGGCGCAACTGGCGCTGATCGAGGCCCGCGACGATCAACGCGCCGAGCGCAACCGCATGCGGGTCGCCATGGAGCATATGGGCCAGGCCGTGGCAGTGCTCGATACCGCGCTGAAGGTGGTGATGATCAACCGCAGCGCGCTCGAACTTCTCGGGCTGGACCGGGTGGACGATGTCAACCCGCCGCGCTTCGATGACCTGCTGGCAGCGGCGCCCAACCTGGTGAAGGCAGCGGGCAATCAGGAGGAGCTTCTGGCCCAGGCCGATCTCCTCATCACCGCCCGTCAGCCATTCAACGGGGTGCTGCGGCTCAATGACGACCGGGTGATCGATCTGGAATGCCTGCCCATTCCCGATGGCGGCTGGGTGGCCATGCTGCGCGATTCGACCGGCGAGCGCCACGCCATCGCCGAGCTCAATCGCGAGATACGGCGCTGCCCATTGACCGGCCTGCCCAACCGGCGCGGTTTCCTGGAAGAGCTGGAGCGGCGGCTGGCGCGCGGGGAGGCGTTCGCGCTGATGATCGTCGATCTCGATGGCTTCAAGCAGGTCAATGACCGCCACGGCCATTCGGTGGGCGACCGCATGATCACCCGCATCGGCTTCCGCCTGCGCACCGCCGATCCCGCGCTCTATGCGGCGCGACTGGGTGGCGACGAATTCGCGGTGCTGGCCGAGATCGACAGCGGGGATGCGGCCGTGGCGCTGGCACAGCGGCTGGTCGACACGATCGATGCCCCGGCGCGCTTTGGCGAGGCCGAGGTCCAAGTAGGGGCCGCCATTGGCGTTGCCATGGCGCCCGATGATGGCGTGCTGGTGGAAACCTTGCTGCGCGCTGCCGATCTGGCGCTGCTGGCGGCCAAGTCCCAACCCGGCAACCAGATCAGGCTGTTCACCGCCGACCTGCTCGAGAAATCGGCGCAGGTGGCCAACCTGGAAGCGCGGGTGAGATCGGCCCTGCGCAACGGGCGGGTGGATGTGGCCTATCAGCCGCTGGTGGAGCTGGCCACCGGCAAGGTGGTGGCGGTGGAGGCCCTGGCACGCTGGCGCGACGACGGTGGCGCGCTGGTCAGCCCGGAACAGCTGGTGGCCGTGGCCGAGGCACGCGGGCTGGTGAGCGACCTGCGCCGGCTGGTGCTGACCGAGGCGGCAGCCACCATCGCAGCCGAAGGCAGTACGCTTGACCTGTGGGTCAATGCCTCGGTGCACGATCTGCGCCAGCCCGGCATGGTCGGCGAAGTCACGGCCACGCTGGCCGCCGTTGGCCTTTCGCCGTCGCGTCTCGCGGTGGAGATCACCGAAACCGCGCTGATGACCGAGGAAGATGGGTGCAATGCAAATCTGTCGGCCCTGAATGCGCTGGGCGTGACGGTGGCCATGGACGATTTCGGCGCTGGCTTTTCCTCGCTCGACCGGTTGCGTCGCCTGCCGATCAATGCGCTGAAGATTTCGGGTTCACTGCTGCACGGCGCGGCGGAGGACCGGTTGGCCGGTGACATTTTCCGGATGGCCGCCAGCCTCGGCCGGGCAATGGGCCTGACGCTGATCGCCGAAGGCGTGGAGACCGAGGCCGAACTGGCGCTCGCCCGCGCCAATGGCATCGACCGGGGGCAGGGCTTCCTGCTCGCAGCGCCGGTGCCGGCCGACCAGCTGCACGATGCGATCGCCGCAGCCGAACGGGCCGCGCGCGAGGCCGTCTGGTTGCGGGCTGCGCCGGCCAAGACGTCGGGCAAGGGTGCAGCTGCCGCCAAGCCTGCTACCAGGACAGCCGTCAAGACGCCGACCAAGGCGCCAGCAAAGGCCCCAACAAAGGCCGCTTCAAAGGCGAGCGAGGCAGCCAAGACGGATGAGGCAATGGCTGGGAAAGCGGCGACCGCGAAAGCGGCTGCAGCCGCCCGACCGGCGCCGGCGAAGGCCGCAGCTCCTGCAAAGCCGCCGCTTAAGGCCGTTGCGCCCGGCAAGGCCCGTGTGAAGGCTGCTGCGCCGGCGAAGGTGGTGCCAGCCGTCAAGCCCCCGCTCAAGGCTGCCGCGCCTGCCAGGACGGCGGCGAAGCCGGTGCCGCCCGTCAAGGCCGCCGGGC
>NZ_WMHO01000107.1 GCF_010994245.1 Sandarakinorhabdus rubra | reverse complement strand
GTGGCCGTGGCGGTGGTGGCTGTGGGCGAGGGCAGCGAGGCCGCCGCCCTGGCCTTGCTCACCGGGCTGCGCCGGGCCGGCATCGCCGCCGAACAGGGCTGGCGCGGCAACCTCAAGAAGAAGATGGAACGGGCCGGAAAGTCGGGCGCGCGCTTTGCCGCGCTGATCGGCAGTGACGAGCTGGCCGCGGGCACGGTCACGCTCCGCGATCTGGCCAGTGGTGCGCAGGACAGCGTTCCTGCCGCCGCGGCGGTGACCGCGCTGGCCAGCCGGCTGGCATGACCCTGGCCACATGAAGCTCCCGACCGACCTGATCGCCCAGATCGAGCGGCGCCATGCGGCGCTGGCCCACGACATGGGCAATCCGGCGCTGCCGCCCGAACAGTTCGTGGCGTTATCGAAGGATTATGCGGAGCTGACCCCGGTGGTGGAGGCCGCGCAGGCCTGGCGGGCGCTGCTTGCCGAACGGGACGAGTTGGCCGCCATCCCGCCGGGCGACGAGATGCACGCGCTCGCCCAGGAAGAGCTGGCCAGCATCAATGCGCGCCTGCCCGAAGCCGAGCGCGCACTGGCGCTGAAGCTGCTGCCGCGCGATGCCGCCGATGAACGTTCGGCGGTGCTGGAAATCCGCGCCGGCACCGGCGGTGACGAGGCGGCGCTGTTCGCCGCCGACCTTGCCCGCATGTATGAGCGTTATGCCGCAAGCCACGGCTGGAAATGGGAAATCTTGTCCTCCAGCGAATCCGACCTAGGCGGCGCCAAGGAGATCATCGCCAGCGTGAGCGGCGCCGGCGTGTTTGCCCGGCTGAAGTATGAAAGCGGCGTACACCGGGTGCAACGGGTGCCGGTGACCGAGGCTGGTGGCCGCATCCACACCAGCGCCGCCACCGTCGCAGTGCTGCCGGAAGCCGAGGATGTCGACATCGCCATAGACGAGAAGGACCTGCGGATCGATGTCTACCGCTCGTCCGGCGCCGGCGGCCAGCATGTCAACACCACCGACAGCGCGGTCAGGATCACCCATATCCCGACCGGCGTGGTGGTGGCCGTGCAGGACGAACGCAGCCAGCACAAGAACAAGGCCAAGGCCATGAAATTGCTGCGCACCCGCCTGTTCGATGCCGAACGCGAACGGCTCTCCGCCACCCGCTCCGCCGATCGCAAGGCGATGGTGGGATCGGGCGACCGTTCGGAACGCATCCGCACCTACAATTTCCCGCAAGGGCGCGTGACCGACCATCGCATCAACCTCACCCTGCACCGCCTGCCCGAAATCCTCGCCGGCCCTGGCCTCGACGACGTGGTGAGCGCGCTGATCGCCGAAGACGAGGCGGCGCGGCTGGCCAGCCTCAACTGATGCCGGCGCAGCGTATCGCCGATCTGTTGCGCACAGCGGCGACGCGGATCGGCGGCGAGACCCCGCGCCTCGATGCCGAGGTGCTGCTCGCCCATCATCTCGGCTGCACCCGCGGCGACCTGCTGCTGCACCCCGACCGGGCCGTTGATGGCGAATCCTTTCAAGCCCTTGTCGACCGTCGTGCAGCCGGCGAGCCGATTGCCCACATCACTGGCAGGCGCGAGTTCTGGTCGCTGGACCTGGCGGTCACCCCCGATGTGCTGATCCCGCGGCCCGACAGCGAGACGCTGATCGAGGTGGCGCTGCGGCTGTGCGCGCAACCGCCGGCGCGCATCCTCGATCTGGGCACCGGATCGGGCGCGCTGCTGCTGGCGGCGCTCCACGAATATCCGGCAGCGACCGGGCTGGGCATTGACGCCAGCCCGGCCGCGCTGGCCGTTGCGACGGAGAACGCCCGGCGCACCGGTCTCGCCCAACGCGCCCAATTCCAGTCCGGCAACTGGGGGGAGGGACTGGCAGAACGCTTCGACCTCATCCTGTGCAACCCGCCCTATATCGCTGAAGATGAACCGCTTTCGCCCGAGGTGCGGGCCCATGAGCCCGCGACGGCCCTGTTCGCCGGTGCCGATGGCCTGGATGACTATCGTCGCATCCTGCCGCAACTGCCGGGCCTGCTGGCGCCGGGCGGTCTCGCCGTGCTGGAGATCGGCTGGCAGCAAGGCCGGGCCGTGAGCGCGCTGGCGGCGGAACAGGGCTTCCTTGCCGAGGTCCACCCCGATCTGGCCGGACGCGACCGCTGCGTGAGCCTGCGCCTCAGCTGCGGCGGTACTGAATGAAGCCCGAACGGCGGGCGACATGATCATAGAGGCGGCGCGCCCGGTGATTGTCCTCGTGCGTCAGCCAGTGCACCACCGCGACACCGCGCGCATCGGCTTGACCACGGACATATGCGATCAGCGCCGCGCCAACCCCGGCCCCTCGCGTGCCCTCTTCGACATAAAGGTCCTGGAGGTAGCAACTGTCGGCGATGTCCCAGCAGGTTCGGTGCCAGATATAATGGACGAGCCCGACCGGGGCGCCGTCGATCAGGGCCAGCGCGCCATTCACCGGCTCAGCCGGATCGAGCAGCCGCGCCCAGGTGGAGCGATGCACCTCTTCTGAAAGATCAACAGCATAGAAACGCTGATAGAGGCCCCATAGCCGCCGCCATGCGGCCTCGTCAGAGGCCTCCAGGGGGCGGATGGTCAGTGGCTGGCCACTCATGCGGCGTCCCCGGTCTGGCGTTCGGCGGCCTTCACCTGCTGCCAGTAACGCTCCTGCTCGTCGAGGGAGAGGGCGGGGAAACCCGGCCCAGCCAGCGCCTCCATCGCCTTGAAACGACGCTCGAACTTGGCTGAACCGGCGCGCAGCGCGGCTTCGGGATCGATGGCGTGGCGGCGGGCGAGATTGGCCAGCACGAACAGCACGTCGCCCAGTTCCTCGGTGCGCTCTTCGAGGCTCGCGGCGGCGTCGAATTCCGCCAGTTCCTCGTCCAGCTTGGCGCGCACGCCGGCCACATCGGGCCATTCGAAGCCCACCCTTGCCGCACGCGCCTGCAGTTTTTCGGCACGCATCAGGGCGGGCAGGGCGGTGGCGACGCCATCCAGCGCGGAGACCGGGCGCTCGGGCTCTCCAGCGGCCGCCCGCTCGGCGGCCTTGATGCGTTCCCATTCGTCCTTCTGGGCCTCGGCGCTGGCGGCGCGACGCCCATCGCCAAATTCATTGGCGCCGAAGATATGCGGGTGGCGCCGCTCCATCTTCTCGCACAGGGCCGTCACCACGTCGGCCAGCGCGAAATGCCCGGCTTCCTCGGCCATACGACTGTGGAACACCACCTGGAACAAGAGGTCCCCCAGTTCCTTCTTCAACTCGGCCATGTCGCGGCGGGCAATGGCGTCGGCCACCTCATAGGCTTCCTCGATCGTGTAGGGCGCGATCGTGTCGAAATCCTGGGCCAGATCCCATGGGCAGCCGGTTTCGGGATGGCGCAGGGCCGCCATGATGCCGGCAAGGCGCTGCAGCGAGAGCGGGGGCGTATCCATGCGCCTTTCCTGCCGCAGCCGGCCAAACCATTCAATGGGCCGGGCTTTCAATCGCCAGACACCCAGGCTATGGCGCGGCGCGAGGGAGGCGAGCCCATGTTCACACTCTATGGCGACAAGGTCTCCGGCAATTGTCTGAAGGTGAAGTGGGTCGCCGATCACCTCGGTCTTGCCTATCGCTGGGTCGATGTGGACGTCGTTGCCGGCGAGGCGAAGTCACCGGACTATCTGGCGCGATTTCCCATGGGCCAGGTGCCAGCGCTTGAACTGGCCGATGGCCGCCGGCTCGCCCAATCCAATGCCATGATGCTCTATCTGGCCGCCGGCACCACGCTGGTGCCGGCCGAGCCGTTCGCCCATGCCCAGATGCTGCAATGGCTGTTCTGGGAACAATATAGCCACGAGCCGGCGATCGCGGTGCGGCGCTTCCAGAAATTCTACCTCGGCAAGCCCGATGAGGCGATCGATCCGGCGCTGATGACCAAGGGCCGTGCCGCGCTGGACCTGATGGAAGGGCATCTGAGCGGGCACGATTGGTTTGTCGGCGATGGCCTGACCTGCGCCGATGTCGCGCTCGTCGCTTATACCCGGGTCGCGCATGAAGGCGGCTTTGATTTGGTCGAATGGCCGGCGGTGCGCGGATGGGTTGGGCGGGTGGAACAGGCGCTCGCCATCCGCTGAGGGATGGGGGATGAGCGGCAATCCTGGCCCTGAAGCCCCGCTCTGCAATCCCGATAATATATATTATGTATAATGCCGCCTTGGCTGCGACACGCTCTTGGCGAAGCCGCAGCTTCCCCCTAACGCTGGCCCATGGACATGCCGCCTCCGCAACTGCCCCAGGGCGCCGATCTGTTCGGCGACATCGAGCGGACGCCGGCCACGCGCTGGCGGGAATATCTGCCAGGCCTGATGGTGGCCGTTCTCGCCACGCTGGCCGCTGCCTCGCTCGCTGATCGCTACAATGCGCCGCTCACGCTGCTGGCGCTGCTGATCGGCCTGGCCATGAACTTCCTGTCGGCTGATCGTCGGCTGACGCCCGGCCTCACATTGGCCAGCCGCGAACTGCTGCGTTGGGCCATCGTGCTGGTGGGCGCCCGCATCACAATTGAACAGATCATCGCGCTTGGCCCGCAATCCTTGCTGGCCGTTCTGGCCATCGTGGCGCTCACCATCGGCGCCGGCGTGCTAGCCGCACGGCTGCTGGGCTTCACCCCGGCGTTCGGCACGCTTTCGGGCGGCGCAGTTGCCATCTGCGGGGCTTCGGCCGCCATGGCGCTGTCGGCAACGCTGGGCGAACGCAGGGTGCGCCAGGCCGAGCTCACGCTGGTGCTCGTTGGCACCTCGGCGATGAGCAGCGCCGCCCTGGTGCTATATCCGGCGATCTGTGAACTGTTCAAACTCAACGACATACAGGCCGGCTTCGTGCTCGGCGCATCCATCCATGATGTCGCCCAGACGCTGGGCGCCGGCTATGCCTTCTCCACCAGTGCCGGTGAAACCGCCACCATCGTGAAGCTCGCCCGCGTAGCGCTGCTGGCACCCGTGCTGGCGCTGGTGGCGCTGGCTTTCCCGCAGCCCCTGAAGATCAGCGGCGGCACCCGTGCGGCACCGTTGCTGCCCTGGTTCGTCGTCGGCTTCTTCGTTGTGGCCTGCATCAATTCTACCGGCATGATTCCGGTTCAGGTCTCTGGACTTGCAGCAGATTCGGCAGGCTGGATGCTGGCCGTCTCGGTCGCGGCCACCGCCATAAGGTCGCCGCTTGGCGAGATACTGAAGACCGGGCCGAAGCCGCTGCTGGTCGGCATCATCGCCAGCCTCACCAGCCTTGTGGCGGCGCTGGCCTTTGCCATCACGACGCTATAGCGCGATCACCATCCCGTCGTGGCCGGGCTCGACGCCCGCCGGCAACTCGGCGCACAGGGTTGCATGGTCCATGGACTGGTCCATGTGCGTGAGCACCGCCCTGCCCGGCTGGCGTTGTGCGATCCAGTCGAGCGTCTGGGCCAGATGACTGTGCGTGGGATGCGGCTCGCGGCGCAAGGCATCGACCACCCACAGGTCCAGGCCGCTCAAAGCGGCATCGGCACGGGCATCAAAACCTTTTACATCAGTGGAATAGGCGAAGGTTTTGCCATTGCAATCAAAGCGTACGCCAGTCGATTCGATGTCACCATGCAGCTGCGGGAACGGCGTGACAACGAGCGCGTCAAGCTCGACCGGCGCCGTGAAATCATGCGCCCGGCACGAAGCCGGATAGCCGGGCGCGCCATCGAACACATAGTCGAAACGAGCCTTCAGCACGGCGAATGTCGCCGGGCTGGCCCACACGTCCACCGGCCGGCCCATGGCGTGGAACACCTGCCGCAGATCATCGATGCCATGGGCGTGATCGGCATGATCATGGGTGATCACCACGGCATCAAGATGCGCCACCCGCGCACTCAGCAGCTGTTCGCGACAATCCGGCCCGCAATCGACCAGCACGCGTTTGTCCGCCGCTTCCACCAGCACCGAAACGCGGCGGCGGCGGTTCTTGGGGTTGGCCGGATCGCACTGGCCCCAGTTGCCGGCGCCATCCGGCCCGCCGATGCGCGGCACCCCGCTGGAGGTGCCGCAGCCCAGGATGGTGACCTTCATGCCGCCTTGGAAAACAGCGCGCGGAAATTGTCACTGGTGGTGGCGGCCAGTTCGGCCTCGCTGACGCCGCGCAAGGCGGCCAGGAAGCGCGCGGTGTGCGCCACGAAGGCCGGTTCGCAGACCTTGCCGCGCATCGGCACCGGCGCCAGGAACGGCGCATCGGTTTCCACCAGCAGGCGGTCCGCCGGGATGGCGCGCGCGGTATCCTGCAGGTCGCGGGCGTTCTTGAAGGTGACGATGCCGGAGATCGAGATGTAGAAACCCAGCGCAAGTGCTTCATCAGCAAAGGCCTGGCTGGCGGTGAAACAATGGATCACCCCGGTGAGAGGCCCCTCGCCTACCTCCTTGAGCAACGCCAGCGTGTCGGACTCGGCATTGCGGGTGTGGACAATCAGCGGCAGGCCTGTGGCGCGCGCGGCGATGATGTGGCTGCGGAAACTGGCCTGCTGCCGCGCCCGGTCCGACTTGTCGTAATAGTAATCAAGGCCCGTCTCGCCGATGCCGATCACCTTCGGATGGGCGGTGGCGTCGATCAGGGTCGCGGCATCGGTGTCGGGATGCAGATCCGCCTCGTGCGGGTGGATGCCCACCGTGGCCCACACATCGGCTTCAGCATCGGCACGGGCAATCACCTCGTCCCACTCGCTGCGGCGGGTGGAAATGCCCAGGAACCCCGACACACCGGCGGCGCGCGCCCGCGCCAGCACGCCGTCCACATCTTCCTTCAGGCCGGGATAGTTGAGGTGGCAGTGGCTGTCGATGAGCACCGGTTCAGCTTTCCAGGGTGATGCGCGGGAACACGCCGGCCGGCGGCGGCAGCTGCGCACCGGCGGCAACCGGCGTGTTCAAGGCGTTGAAATCACGGGCATCTGCCGCGACGCCCAGCTGGTCAAGCAGGCGCGCGCAGCTGCCCGGCATGAACGGCTGGGCGAGCAGCACGATCCGCCTTGTGGCATCCAGTGTGGCGGCCAGCACCTCGGCCATGCGCGCCACATCCGTCTTGGCCAGCGCCCAGGGCGCGTTGTCGGCAAAATAGAGGTTGGCGGCATTCACCATCCCCATCAGCGCCTCCAGCCCGCGATGCAGGGCGAGCGCGTTCATGGCAGCGAAATAGGCATCCGTACCATCGTGGAAGGCCTGCTTCAGGCGCAACTCGCTGTCCCCTGCGGCGCCCCGCGTCGGCATCACACCGCCCAGGTTCTTCGCCACCATCGACAGGCTGCGCTGGGCAAGGTTGCCGATGCCATTGGCCAGATCGGCATTGGTGCGCTCCACGATCGCCTCGTCGGAATAGCTGCCATCCTCGCCGAAGGCGACCTCGCGGCACAGATACCAGCGCAACCGGTCGACGCCGAAGCGGCTGACCATCTCGGCCGGATCGACGACATTGCCCAATGATTTCGACATCTTCTCGCCGCGGTTGAGCAGGAAGCCATGACCGAACACGGTCTTCGGAAGCGCCAGGCCGGCCGACATCAGGAAGGCCGGCCAATAGACGGTGTGGAAGCGCACCACGTCCTTGCCCACCACGTGCAGGTCCGCCGGCCACCATTCGCCGTCAAGCCCGCCCTGCCCGCTGGCATCGGCGCCGGTCAGGTAATTGGCCAGCGCGTCGAGCCACACATACATGACATGGCGCTCGTCGCCGGGCACCGGGATGCCCCAGCTGAACGACGTGCGGCTCACCGACAGATCCGAAAGCCCGCCGGCGACAAAGGCGCGCATCTCGTTGAAACGGCTTTGCGGTTGGATAAAGCCAGGCTGGCTGTCATAGAGCGCCAGCAACCGCTCCTGATAGGCCGATAGACGGAAAAACCAGCTCTCCTCCACCGTCCATTCCACCGGCGTGCCCTGCGGGGAGAGCTTCACCGTCGTGCCGGCGGCATCCTGCGCCTCAACCAGTTCGGCCTCGTCATAATAGGCCTCGTCGCGCACCGAGTACCAGCCTTCGTAGCGCCCAAGATAGAGATCGCCATTGGCGGCCATGCGCTGCCACAGCGCCTGCACCAGCGCCTTGTGATCGGGATCGGTGGTGCGGATGAAGCGATCGAAGCTGATCTCCAGCGCCGCATCGAGCGCCTGGAAGGGTGCCACCATGGCATCGACATAGGCCTTCGGCGCCTGCCCGGCGGCGCGGGCGGCCTGGTCGATCTTCAGGCCATGCTCATCGGTGCCGGTGAGGAAGCGCACATCATGGCCATCGAGCCGCTTGAAGCGGGCAATGACATCCGTGGCGATCGCCTCATAGGCATGGCCCATGTGCGGCCGCCCATTGGGATAGGCGATGGCGGTGGTGACATAGAAACGGGGCGTGCTCATCGGGCAGCGCAATGCGGCAGAAGCCGCGTTTGTTCAAGCCAGTGGTTCAGGCCGGCACGGCGGCAAGGTGCAGCGCCAGCCGCCACGCGACCTGGCCCGGCTCCAGCTGCAGCGGCACCGCCTCGCGCGCCAATCGGTTGGCGGCCTCCCATTCGGCCAGCGCCGCCTCTCGCGC